>CAIRSV010000042.1 GCA_903881265.1 uncultured Bacteroidota bacterium | reverse complement strand
GGCTAACTACAGCATTTTTGATTTCCTTTTAGGATTAGGGATTTACTTCGGTGAGCGCACTGATTTTCATAAACATACCATTGGTGATATTTTTAATTTCCTGGGAGAATATGCATTGACGAGCTTTCCTGATGATACAATCTTGCATCAGCTGATAGCAATCGACTTTTATTTGTATCATAAAATAAAGCCATCGACTCAGTATTTTAAGGAGCTAGACAAAACAGCGCGTAGTGAAATCATAGAGCGACTTCATATCAACCATCATAAATACAGGCATGCATTGCTTTCGCTGGATTTTAAGTTTGATGTATTTGTTCGTACAGGTGTTGTAGAACCTTGTCGTAATGTGCTTGTTATTCAATATGACGGGTCGAATAAGCCTGCGATTATTTATGCCTCAGTGCCAGTTGAGATGGCGTAAATGAGCTTAATTGGATGTCGCCGTGTGGTTCTGTTTTTCAACGTCCACAGGAAATGTTTTTTCATTACGTGTAACGACATATTGATGTGAACATCATGCCAACGTGCATCTATTGGTGTTGCAGTGATGCGTGAACGAAATGAATCACATACGTAGCCTTTATCAGTATCAAAACTATATCCATGTATAGCATTGGCGAACTTGATTTTTGCAGGTCAACAATAACGCTGCTGCTCCCTTTATAGTGTATTGTATATTTCTTAGGAAATAAAGTAGTATACTTTCAAGTTCAAACAATAAATTTGCGTTCTAATAATAAAATCAATGAGTCAATATCCTTACGTGCCATATGGCACAACTGTTCATGGTCAAGAAGAAATAGATGCTGTCGTGAATGTCTTGAAGACCACCACGCAAATGAGCAAACATGTCCGTGAACTGGAAGAAAAAGTTTCGGCTCTGTATGATAAGAAGTATGGTATCGGTGTAAATTCAGGTTCAAGTGCCTTGTATCTAGCGGCTGATTTGTTGAATTATGAACCTGGTGCTGAGATTATTACGCCAGCCTTAACGTTCTCGACAACTGTCGCGCCATTAATTAAAAAAGGATGGGTGCCTGCCTTTGTTGATGTGGAAGAAGGAACCTATAATACAGATGCGAATAAGGTAGAGGAAATGATTACATCAAACACCAAGGCCATGGTGATTCCTAACCTAATTGGTAATTTGCCAGATTGGAAACAACTTCGCGAAATTGCGGATAAACATAATCTTTTTGTCTTAGAAGATAGCGCCGATACACTTGGTGCAGAAATTGATGGTGGCAGCAGCGGACGTTATACCGATATGAGCACAACAAGCTTCTATGGTTCTCATATTATTAATTGCGGTGGTAATGGTGGTATGCTTTGTGTGAATCGTGAAGATCATTTAAACAGAGGTAAGTTGCTACGAAGTTGGGGGCGCTCTTCGTCCTTGTTTCTTGAAAGTGAAAAGATAGAAAACCGTTTCAATGTCGAAGTTGATGGGATTCCGTATGATGCCAAGTTTGTGTTCGAAGAACCAGGCTATAATATCGAGCCATCTGAAATGGGCGCGGCCTTTGGTCTAGTGCAGCTGAGTAAACTTGCAAGCAACATTGATTTGCGAACAGCGCATTATACTCGCATCCGTAAGTTTTTTGAACAATATGAAGAGTATTTCATTCTGCCAAATCAGTTACCGAATTCACGAACTCCTTGGTTGGCTTTTGCCGTAACGATTCGTGAAACTGCGCCTTTCATTCGTCGTGATTTGCAGATTTTCTTAGAGAAACGAAATATTCAGACACGCACTGTTTTTACAGGAAATATTATTCGTCAACCTGGTTTTAAACATTGTGTTCATAAGGCAAGTGCCTCAGGTTATGCCGAATCAGATAAGGTGATGCGCGGCGGTATGCTAATGGCTTGTCATCATGGGTTGAATGAAATTCAAATCAATCATATGTTGGATAGCGTCACTGAATTTATGAAAGCAGTGAAGTAACACTTATTCTGCTATGCCATCTTGGTTTTTTAACTTGCACTATCATTAATGCCTATTCCGGTTGTTCTTACTGAAGATTATAATTATGACTTGCCACAAGATAACATCGCGCAACGGCCATTAGCGCAACGTGATGCCAGTAAATTACTTGTATATAAAAGTGGCGCCTGTATAACCGATACATATAAAAATATTGTTGCGTATCTGCCTTCGGATGCACTCATGATTTTTAATAATAGTAAGGTGATCCCAGCAAGGCTTTTGTATGTGAAAGACACTTCAGGTATTATCGAATTATTTTGTCTTGAACCTAAGGAAGGAACACCCTATGAGGCCCTGCAGCATTGTGGACATACTACTTGGACCTGCATGATAGGAGGCTTAAAGAAATGGAGAACAGAAATTCCGTTGGAATGGAAATTGTCCACTGAAAAAGAATGTATTGTGCAGGCAAGTTTTGTGCAGGCTGATGAAAATGGTTTCGAAATCGATTTTTCATGGACAGATCTCGAAATGACTTTCGCCGATATATTGGATTGCTTAGGACAAATGCCGATTCCTCCTTACTTACTTCGCAAGGCCGAACAGGATGATACGACGCGATATCAAACTGTGTATGCAACTGTCGAAGGTAGTGTAGCAGCACCAACAGCAGGGCTGCATTTTACAGAGCATATTATGACTGCCCTCAGCGGTAAGAATATTACACAAGCCTTCACCACGTTACACGTTGGTGCAGGTACCTTTAAGCCTGTGAACGCGTCCTATGCGCATGAACATCCCATGCACGCCGAATGGATCGAAGCAGATAAGGTTCTTATCGAGCAACTCGCTACGTCTAAAAAAATCATTGCTGTGGGCACCACTAGTTTGCGCACCGTTGAAAGCTTGTATTGGTTTGCCGTAAGCTGTATGCAAAATAATGCGTTGCATGAAGTTGATTTTGTGTTGCCGCAATTTTGTCCTTACCAGCAAGACATGATCCATTCAAAGGAAGCAGCCTTTACTTTTCTGTTGAGTTTATTAAATCAAAAAGCGATCAACAGGGTCGTATTTAAAACTGAATTAATGATATTGCCAGGCTATCAAATGAAGGTGGCCGGCTATTTAGTTACAAATTTTCATCAACCCAAAAGCACCTTGCTGATGTTGGTCAATGCGTTTACAAAAGGAAATTGGAAGCGGCTATACGACTACGCATTGCATAACGATTATCGATTCCTAAGCTTCGGCGACGGCTGTCTTTTGCAATGGGAAGATGGCGAACATAGCTAGTCAACTGTTAGATGATTCATCCAATCATGCGAAGGAGATTGCGTACATTATAAATGGCGCCAAAGGCGCCATTTATAATGTGTGTGTATAAAATAAGGTGTACGACTCAATGTCTTATTTCGCTAATAAGACCGTGCCTTGTTTTTTAATTCGTTTACCATTGTTACAATAGCCATCAATAATCCAAACATAATGATCGGGTTGCAACTCGATATTCTTGTAAGTGCCATCCCATTTTTTACCTGGGTCATTTGTTTCGAAAACTAATTGCCCCCAACGATTGAAGATTTTGAAATACTCTATTTTGGCGATATTGTTATTCAATAAACCGAAATTTCGGTTGGCAGCAATATCACTCGTTGGGTTGAATGCATTTGGCATATGGATATCGGTACATTCTGTTTTGACAATAACTGTATCCGTGCGCACACAACCTGACGAATCATTGGTTACCTGCAATACATAAAATTGAATATCCAATGGGGTAGACGTTGGGTTCGGTAAGGTAACTGCATCGAGATACGTTGCAGGCGACCATACATACGAGTATTCTTGTCCCATGGATAATCGAGGGCCACCCAATATTGTGAAGGCTCCATCAGCTACAAAGCGATCTTCGCCTGCGTCTGCTGTAATGCGACTAACTCTTACCAATACAGAGGTGTCATAGGCACAGCCACCCCCTTTTGTAAATTCAAGATGCGTATAGTAACGATAGTCTTCTCTTGGATAAATGAAGATGGATGTCGTGTCGTATGGTGCAATGGTATTATAGACGGGGTTCCATAAGTTGCTATACAATCCTGGGCCATTTGCAACAAGAAGTATTGTATCGCCTTGGCAAATCAAGGTATCGTTGTTGATTTCAATGATTGGATCAGGTAATACTTGAATCAGTTTGCAATCGACCTGCATCGTTGGTAATCCTTCGTCAGAAACAAAGTACACATTGTAAAGACCAGGTGTTGAATACGTCACGGCCGGCGGTGTGCTTAAAGTCGATGATGGAGGTGCTGCATTTGAGCAACTATTGTATTCTAAACGTGAAATTGAATTGTCGGCATTGTTGGTTGTATAGGCAAATACATTGTCTTTATCTCTCAAGAATCTGGTCAAATAACGAGGGGCATTAAAGCCTGCAAAGTTTCCTAAATCACTTCCGACTGGTGCAGCTGTCACAGAACCATTGAAGGTTAACAAGGTTATTGTATTACCGTTTTCGTTAGTGACATAACCATAATAGCTACCGCAATCTCTGATGATAGAAATATCTCGTGGCTGATCCATGAAGCCTCCCGGATTGCCTAAGTCGTTATCAATTGGAGCATTCAATAATGAGTTGCCAAAATCAAGACGGGTTAAGCGCTGTGATGTGCGATTCACGAGAAAAAGATGCCAATCAGTACCATCAAAAACAGGACACATACCTGTAGGTAATGAAAGGCTACCAGGGTTGCCAAGGTCAACAACAGTAGGTATATTCGTAATCGAATTGCCGAATTCAAGGCGAACTAGATTACCAGTGAATCCGTTATTGGTAAAGGCATACCAATTATTGCTTACCTGAAATACATATAAGTCTTGAGGGTTTACTACTAATCCACCTAAATCAACAACGGTAGGCGTGTTTGAAAGGCTATTGCCAAAGTCAAGACGAATGATAGCTGAATTGCTTGCTGTGGTGCCACCAGTTAATAAGCCGAACCAATTTCCTCCAATTTTTATGAGTTCAAAGCCTTTTGGATTGGCAGGGATAGTGCCAGCAAAATTACCCATATCCGTTGCTAAAGGTACGTTCGACAAGCTAGTGCCGAATTCATAGCGGATGACATTTCGAGGTGCCGTTGAATTGACAACATAGACAAAATAGTTGTTGCCGTCTTTTGCCATCGCAATGGACGAAGGAGCTGCAAGGCCAGTCCCTGCTGCGATACTACTACCGGCAGGAAGTGTTTTGAGATAAGCCGAACAGAATCCCCAATAATACGTGGATGCGTTGGTCACAGTGGTGCTCAAATGCAGTTCGTTTCCAATGCACAACGTATCCGGACCCAAAATCAATTGAGAGAACACGTTTTTAGCCGGGAAAAGGGATGCAATGACGAAGAGAAATAGTTGTATTCGTTTCATATATGTCGTAAAAGTGACCAATTTAATTCGCTAATATAATAATTACCTTTGAAATAGATAAAAATATCTTTTTTTTGTGCGCTAAAAGACGAGCTTTTTTTCACAGATGAAGGCGTCGATATTCTCTGAAACGTTGGCGTGTTGAGCTATGTAGAGCGCGCATCGTTTTTTGACTGTCGCGTAAAATTGATCATCCTCAACAAGTTGAGAAATCACCTTTTTGGTCTCTTTCTTCGAGGTGTCAAAGGCTATTCCCAAATCGGTCAGTTCAACGGCTTCATTGAATTTCTGAAACCTTGGGCCAATCAGCACAGGAACCTCATAGATCGCGGCCTCTAACATATTGTGAATGCCTTTGCCATACCCACCACCGATATAGACCAATGTAGCTTTTCTGTAAACCCTTGAAAGTAGGCCCAACGTATCAACGACCAACACCCTTTTATTGGACGTTGTAAAGCGGGTGTAGTAGGCCGGTTCTTCGATGAGCCACGACGAGTTAAAGTGGTCTATTTCGTGAGGGAATACTATGATTTTCCAAGTCGCAGGAAGCATGGCTATGATATTCTTCAATGTGTCTTCATCACTTGGCCACATGCTGCCTGCCACAAACACCTTTGCATCACCCACAAACTCATCGATGATTTCGTTGTGAAATAATTGTTGCTTCAATTCGGCTACACGGTCAAAACG
>CAIRSV010000041.1 GCA_903881265.1 uncultured Bacteroidota bacterium | reverse complement strand
GCTAAAAGTACTATGATTTAGTTTCATAAATGAATTCAATGCTTGAAATATTATGTGCTGAGCATCGAGATATTTCAGCCAATCTATCATTGTAGCTGTTGTGTATATCAATGTGGCAAGTTGCATGAGGTACAGGTTTCCGCAGTTACTCTAACGAAGAGTAGAGGACCGAATTTATTTTCGGTTCTACTTCCTTTCCCCTTAAATTTGCGATAATGGAAACCATCATTAATAAAGTAGCCGAAAGCGGCATCATCACACTCAATCTGGAAGACTTACTTCCAACAGATGCAATGGTGTTTGATTTGAAAGCCTTCCTGTTCATGGAATTAATTTTAAAGGAAAAAAATTATCGCGAGTCCTTGCTAGCACACGATTGGTTGCAATATGCGCAAAAGGATGTCATACTTACTTGTTCCGTTGATGCGATTATTCCGGTGTGGGCTTATATGCTAGCAGCGCAATACCTTCAACCAGTAGCCAAACGAATACGAATGGGCACAGTCGAACAGGCTAATAAAGATTTATTACTGGATACTATTCAACAGCTGAATACCGACCCATACACAGATCAGCGCATCGTAATCAAAGGATGTGGCGATGTGCATATCCCCGATGAAGCGTATGCAATGATCACCTTCAAACTACGACCTGTGGCCAAAAGTATTATGTATGGCGAACCCTGCAGTACAGTGCCGATTTACAAACAGAAGAAAGTCTGATTTATATGCTGTCCTTCTTTCAATAACATACTACTTTATGAAAAAAATTTGTCTCGCCCTATGTTCATTCCTTCTTGTTTCAATCTGTCAAGCACAAGATGCAACGTCTCGTTCAACGAACAATGATATGCCTGATGATAAGCCCGAAGTAACGTATTCGCCAATTCGCATCACACCGCCTCATGTACCTAAGGTGTTTTCGTTGTTTGGCGAAACGATGCCCATGGACATACGAGATGTGCGTGAACGATTTGACCGTGAACTCTTATTCAATTGCTATATGCAAGGTACGATGTCGTATATCATCAAATTAACGTCACGATGGTTGCCGATGATTGAAGAACGACTTGCAGCCAATGAAGTGCCTGATGATTTTAAATATTTATGCGTTGCCGAAAGTGCTTTGCAAAATCAAATTTCAAAAGCGGGAGCCGTTGGTTTCTGGCAATTTATGAGCAGCACTGCCCCTATCTATGGATTGCATATCGATGACGAAGTAGACGAACGATACAATGCCGAACGTGCAACGGATGCCGCCTGTAAATACTTAAAAGATGCGTACGCTAAATTTGGCAACTGGACAGCCGCAGCAGCGTCATACAATTGCGGTATGGGTGGTATGGCAGCAGCGTTGAGCGCACAAGGAGAAAGCAGCTTCTATAATGTGATGCTACCCGAAGAAACCATGCGATATGTATTTCGTATCGCCGCGCTGAAATATATCATTGTCAATCAAAAACAGTTAGGGTTTCATTTTCAGGACGACGATGTATATAAACCGATACAAGTGCGCCGCGATAGCATTTCAGGTGGACTTGGTAATCTGACCTTGTATGCAAAAAGTAAAGGCACTAATTACAAAACACTGAAGATGCTTAACCCCTGGATGCGCGACAAAACACTCAATAATTATAAACGCAGAAACTATGTGGTGTTGCTTCCTGCTGAATGATGCTTCATAATAGTTTTCAACTCTTACCTTTACGTCCTCAAAAGCAGATATGATTTACATAGGTGAAATGAACAGATTGAAGATTCAGCGGAATACAAGCGTAGGCATGTATCTGAGCGATAAGATAAACAATGAGGTACTATTACCGAAAAAGTATATCGCAGACACCTTCAAGATTGGTGATATCATAGAGGTTTTCGTTTATAAGGATAGCGAAGAACGATTGGTGGCTACAACATTGGAACCCTATGTGGTAGCAGGCGACTTTGCTTATCTGCGTGTACGCACCATCACACAGTTTGGCGCCTTTCTTGAATGGGGCATGGAAAAAGACCTCATGGTGCCACTGCAAGAACAATCGAAGAAAATGGAGGTGAATGAATGGTATATGGTCTATCTCTATCTTGATGAAGCCACCGACCGCTTAGTTGCTTCAAGTAAGATTAATAAGTTTGTCAGCAATGATGACATGACACTGACGGTTGGCGATGAAGTAGAGCTGATTGTTTTTGAAAAAACGTTTCTTGGTTTTAACGCCATCGTGAATAACGCACACAAGGGTTTAATCTATCATGATGAGATCTTTACCGAAGTCAATATCGGCGATAAACTCACAGGCTATGTCAAAAATATTCGCGAAGATTTGGCAATGGATCTTTCACTGCAAAAAATTGGTGTGCAACATCTGGTCGATACGACAGACAAAGTGTTGGTTTATCTGCAGAAAAATAAAGGCGTCCTTTCACTAACAGACGATAGCACGCCCGTAGAGATTAAATCAACATTAAATATGAGTAAAAAAGCGTTTAAGAAATCAATTGGCATCTTATATAAACAACGAATGATTCGTATAGAAAAAGATGGCGTGTATTTGGTCTAATAGCCTTCAGAATCAAGCGTGCCGAAGCAGGCGATTCGTTTTGCAATTCTTCATGATTACATTACATTTATCATCGATACCTAAACTACTTCTATTGTTAACTCGTCGACACATCATATCGTCATTCTTGCTAGGATTGTTTCTAATCTTACAATTAATGCCAATCGCAGTGCATATTGCCCTTCGTGCACATCAATCTATGATGCAAGAACATAATGACATGAACCCATTATCGACTCTTCATTTCAGTAAAATACAATGGAAACAAGTTGTAAAACATACGAACAACGAGATTGACGTAAACGGACGATTGTTTGATATTAAGTCGGTCGTGGTGTCAGAGAATCAAGTGATTGTAAAAGGCTTTTATGATGCCGTTGACGATGCATTGGTGGCGGTTTCGAAGGATATAAAAAAGAAAAATCAGCACCTTGAAAAGCATCATCCTGCATTCACTCCATTATTTTGTGAAGCCCCTCAGCAATATTCTTTTTTCAGACCGGCTAATAAGTCAGCTGCATACATAGATGTCGCTCAAGACATTTTCACTTCCTTTTTTCAGGAAGATTCCCCACCGCCGAAAGTATAAGTTTCTCATGTATCGATAACCTACCTTGTTTGAATAAGATTTTGTCTTATTCAAAGGATTTGTTATTTAAAAAAACTCATTTAATACTTGTCGGAAATATTCTGACTTAATATAATATAACATGAAAAAACTATTTCTATTTCCCTTACTATGCCTTGCCATGCATACTGCAAGCGCGCAAACAGAAGAGCAAAAAGACTCTATCAAAAAAACAAACCTGAATGAAGTAATCATCTCAGGCAATAAATTTTCAGAAAAGAAGAAAAATATCGTTCAAAAAGTGGATGTCATTTCACAAAAACAAATGACGCAAATGAATGCACAAAGTCTCGCCGATGTGTTAATTAATACGGGACAAGTGTTTGTTCAGAAAAGTCAGCAAGGCGGTGGAAGCCCCGTAATAAGAGGCTTTGAAGCTAGTCGTATTCAGCTGAGCATCGACGGTATCCGTCATAACAATGCCATCTTTCGTACAGGACATTTACAGAATATCATCAGCTTCGACAATACCTCGCTTGAGCGTGTAGAGGTCTTAAGCGGACCAGCATCTACCGTTCATGGCGCAGATGCCTTAGGCGGTGTAATTATGATAAAAACTATCGATCCAAAGTTTGCCAAAAATAATAAAGTCGCGGTGACCGGTGCGCAGGCCTTGGTCAGATACTCGACTGTTAATCAGGAAAAGACAGTGAATGTCGGAATGCATGTAGGCAACAATAAGGTTGCTTCGTTTACCAATATCACCTATTCTACATTTGACGATTTGGTACAAGGAAAAAATGGTGTCGATTCGATTATGAATCTGTGGAAAAAGAAATTCATCATTGCACAAATCAATGGACAGGATAGTATGATTGCCAATCCAGATCCATATAAACAACTATCAACCGGTTATAGTCAGGTCGATATCCTTGAAAAAGTGAGTATCCTGCAAGGCAAGAAGATCAAACACGGTTTGAATTTTCAATTATCTACGACATCTAATATTCCACGTTACGACCGTCTTTCTGAAACCAGCAATGGCATCGCAAAAAATGCCGAGTGGTATTATGGCCCACAGTTCAGAACACTCGCAGCGTATACGTTCGATGCCGTAAAGATGAATAGTTTTTTCAGCGACCTGACTGCCAATCTGAGCCATCAACATTGGACCGAGAGCCGCAATAACCGGGGATATCAAAAGACAACAATCGCGCGTCGTACAGAGAACATCAATGTGATTGGATACAATGTAGCCTTGCGACATAAAGATGACCGACATGAGTTGACTATCGGTGCTGACGGGCAATTCAATCTATTAAAATCAGATGCACATAAAACTGATATTTTTACCGGCGCTGAAACCAAGATCGATACGCGCTACCCTGATGGCAAAAACAATATGAATCTGTTCGGTTTGTTTTTCCAACATACGTTAAAGTTGGCTGAAGGTAAAGTAGTCATCAACGACGGCTTACGTTTCAACTACACGACCTTGCATTCTACTTTGATAGATACTGCTGTTCAATTTAATATTCCAGTGACAGATTTAAAGCAAGCCAATAAGGCCTTAACTGGCAACTTAGGTGTAGCCTTCATGCCAACCGATGAATTGCGCTTAACAGCAAATCTATCAAGTGGATTCCGTTCTCCTAACTTCGATGATATGACCAAAGTATTTGAGTCGACGAATAGTATGCTTATCGTTCCAAATAAAAATCTAAAACCCGAATATTCACAAAATGCGGAAATTGGAATTGGCTATAATAATGGTTCATTCGAACTGAATACATACGGCTTCTATACGTTGTTTAACAATGCCATGGTCATCGATAAATATACGTATAACGGACAGGACTCTATCCTCTATAACGGCAACATGATACAGGTTTATGCGAGTCAAAACAAAGCACGCGCGTTCTTATACGGGGGCGGTGTTGATGCCACATACAGACCCATGTTGCATTTCTCTATCTATGGTTCGATAAATTACACCTACGGTCGTTTCAATCAAGGCGATTCATTATTAATTCCACTCGATCATATTCCTCCGGTTACCGGTCGCTTCGGTATCCGATATGCCACGTCAAAATGGTATACAGAATTGTATAGCCTGTATAACGGTAAAAAGAAACTGGTCGATTATAATCTCGCAGGTGAAGATAATTTACCATACGCTACGCCAAACGGTTCTCCTAGCTGGTATACCGTCAATTTCAGAGCTGGTGTTACCATTACTAAGTATGTACAAGTGCAAGCTGGTATTGAGAATATCCTCGATAGGAACTATCGTTATTTTGCATCAGGCATGAGCGCCCCAGGCAGAAATTTTGTCTTAGCCGTGCGATACAAATACTAATTTGTAGCTGATTATTTTTGATGCGAAAGCACCTTACTGAGAAGTAGGGTGCTTTTGTTTTATATCTTTATACGAAAGCCTTAGTTTTACACAAATTTCCAATTCTTGAACAAAGAACAAATACTTCAAACGGCCCGCGAAACCATAGCGATTGAAAAAGCAGCCATCGAACAGCTAGATACATTCCTTAACGATTCCTTTGCCGATGTGGTGCAAGCCATTCACGACTCCACCGGAAGAGTTGTCATCAGCGGTATCGGTAAGAGTGCTATCATCGCCCAAAAGATTGTGGCTACCCTGAACAGTACCGGAACTCCAGCCGTTTTTCTTCATGCTGCCGATGCCATTCATGGCGATTTGGGTATGATGCAAGCCAACGATATCGCAATCGTGATTTCGAAAAGTGGTGAGAGCGCCGAAATTAAAGTGCTAGTGCCATTAATTAAAAATTTTGGCAATACCCTCATTGCCCTTTGCGGAAATGTACATTCGTTTTTGGCGAAGGAAGCCGATTATATTATTGACTCTACCGTGGAAGTCGAAGCCTGTCCCAATAACCTCGCGCCTACAAGTAGCACAACAGCGCAATTGGTAATGGGTGATGCATTGGCAGTTTGTCTGCTTCAATTAAAAGGATTCAAACCTAGCGACTTCGCTAAGTTTCATCCCGGCGGCGCTTTAGGAAAGCAATTGTATCTGAAAGTAAAAGATCTATCTGCGTTGAATCAGATACCAAAGGTTATGACCACCTCAAGTATCAATGACGTAATCGTAGAAATGACAAGTAAACGTCTTGGATCCACGGCAGTACTTGATACATCATCTGCGCTCGCAGGTATCATTACCGATGGTGATATAAGACGTATGATAGAAAAAAATGCCGATTTCTCAACACGCAAAGCAAGCGATATCATGAATGCGAATCCTAAAATCATACAAGCCGATGAATTAGCCATCAATGCCCTTGCTATGATGAGAAGTAATAATATTTCACAATTAGTAGTGCTAGATGGAAGCAAGTATACAGGCATCATCCATATCCACGACCTGATACGTGAAGGGCTGATCTGATAAGGACGTGTAATCAATAAAAAAAATTATTTTGAAATCTCACCCAAATGCGACTCAATCTTCTTAATCATATCCTTACAAAATGGTGTGTATGTTGAAATAAGATCAATGGTCTTAGGTGATACCGGTTCGATATACTTGTATGATTTTGATTCAGCTTTCATGGATGGTTTCAGCAATTGCATCTGATTGATCAACCAACAAAACGTACTGACGATAAACACCACAAAAAACGAATAGAGAATAGCGCCCATCAGTTTATTGATCCAACCGAGAAGGAGTTTATCGAGTATGCCCTCAATCAATTTAATGAGCATTCGAAATAAAAAAATGCTTCCTAAAAACAAGATCACAAAAGAAATGATCATCGTGTATTTACTAGTCAGAATCTGTTGCACAAACAAATATTCCGACAGCTCACTTGATAATTTTAAGGCAATTACGATACCCATGAATACGGCTATGAACGAACAAATCGCCCAAAGCAATCCTTTTTTCCAACCTCGAACAAAGGCCAGTATCATCAGTACCAATAAGATGCAATCGAGTATCATAACGAATTAAGCGAGTAATGCCTTTACCATAGCAGAAATCATCTTACCATCTGCCTTACCTGCCAATTGCTTGGTGGCAGCTCCCATCACCTTGCCCATATCACCCGCACCGGCAGCACCTACAGCGGCTATGATACCGTTGAGGGCTTCGCGTAATTCGTTTTCGTCCATTTGCTTCGGCATGAATTTTTCAATCACCTCTAGTTCATCCCGCTCTTTTTGTGCTAAGTCTTCACGATGTTGAGCTACGAATACGTCCAACGAATCTTTCCGTTGCTTCACCAACTTTTGAAGAATTTTCATTTCATCTTCTTCTGTCAAATCGCCCGTTTTACCATCCGCAGTTTTAGCGAGCAAGATGGCCGATTTGACAGCACGTAATCCGCGCAGCGCTGCTTCATTTTTAGCTAGCATCGCTGTTTTAATATCAGCATTGATTGTTATTTCTAATGACATGGTAATATATTTTAGTGTGATGAATTACAATTGATTCTTTTTCATTTCCTCTTCCATTTTCTTTTTCATCGATTTCGAAAAGCTGCGCATCTCCTCAGCTAATTCTTTGTGTTGCGTAGCGCGCTCATAGGTATCGGCCATCGTCATCATCGTCTGAAAAAAGAAATCGTCCATTTCATCGACCATCATTTTTTTGGTCCATAGGTCAATGCGCAGTGCCGCATTTTCGTTAAGATCCCAAATGCTTAGCATGAAGGCCTTGGCTTCAGTAGGTTTTGACACACCGCCTTCGGCTGCCTGCCAGAATATTTTTTCGGGCACTTTATTTTCATCTAGTTGCACATCCAGATGTATCGTAGAGGTATGACTCATTGTATTTTTATTAGGAGTGCAAATATAGGAAAATTACAATTCGATGGTCGATGTTATAGTAGGTTCCATAAACAATTCGAACTATGCACTTGAACACGCTATTTGAAATGAGACTGCGTGCATACAAAGCCATCCAAATTCACTACAGCATGTTACAGAATGTATGCGAAGCAAGATTAGAACCTAGGACATCCGTAGGTATTCGTAATCTCATTACCGGCTTTATAATTGCCCTGCAAAATCAGAGAAAGTTCAAACGCACCTATGCCTTTGTTGCCTTCACTCATATCGGATACCGTATGATCATAACTGAAGGTAAATCGATGATGACGAAATTGATAGCCTGCTGCAAAAATCAACGCATCATTATTTCGATAATACGCACCTACAAGAAATTCGTTATTACCTGCTACGCTGTTTTCACCCACATTAATATTGAACATCGCGCCGCCCACTAGTTCACTCGCTTTCTTTTGCCTTGTATAATAAATAGACGGATTGATCATGAAGTTGTCGCTAGCCTTATACGTGATATCCAAATTCAACAAAGGTCGTAACCCTAATTTGTTGGCAGATCCGTAAAATGATTCAGTAGGTTGATTTAGATTCTTTGCCCCTACACTCATCTTCATATAAAAATTATCGTTATTGTAATATGCAAAATTTATACCCGCACTTAAATCCATAAACGTAGATTTTTGAGTAGCATTGGTCTCATTATTCGACAGGCTTTTATTGAATGAGAATTCATCCCATTGCACATCATACGTAAGCTTGTTAAAATCGACACTCCGTTGATTGTATCCAGCTCCTAATCCGGCTGATATACTTGAGTTGTCATTGGTCAGCAAGTGAAAAGCTAGATTGGTCTGCACTTTTGTGAGCGCCAAACTACCATTACCCGCTACATCACGCCATACGGCCACACCGGCTCCCAACCAACTAGTTTCCCATTGATTGCGCATCAAACCGAAATCAGCAAAGGCACTGAATGTATTATAAGGCACAGGCACTGTGGCCCATTGGGTGCGATAATTAAGACCTGTACGCCAGTCGTTGTCTTGCAACAAACCGGTATTGGCAGGATTTAATAACATCGGGGAATTATTGTATTGCGAAAAATGCAAGCCTTGGGAAAATGAAATAAAACTGGCGGCAATGAGCATAATAGAAAGGAAAAGTTTGTTCATAGTCTTCATTTTTTATTTTAACAAGGTGATATTTCCGCTTCTCGCGTCTTTGGTTCCGTCAAAAAATTCTACTTTCAAGGTATATCCGTATACTTCCATCTCCTGTATTTCGCCTTTGTAACGGCCATCCCAACCTTTTGATTGTTCAGTTGATTCAAATACTTTTTCACCCCAACGGTTATAAATTCTAAAGGTCATCTTTTGAATACCATAGCCTTTTACATATACCATATCATTGACACCATCGCCATTCGGCGAGAAGCCACTTGGTACATCCACCAATGGAATCACCATCCCTCTTACTTGCTTGCAAGCAGTATCGATACAACCATAGTCATTTCGTACGGTGAGGCATACTGTATACGTTCCATCTTTCTGATAGATATGAATATCGTCTTTCAACGTCGATGTGGTGCCATCGCCAAAGTCCCACAAGTAATTCGTGGCACCGGTAGACAAGTTGGTAAATGTATTCGGTGTATTCGGTGTGGGCGGATTAGGCGCCCAATTAAAATCGGCAACCGGTGAAGGAAGTATCGTGATGACTTTTGTTGTCGTTGATGTCTTGTTACATGCAGCGGGGTTTGCAGCAATCAAGGTCACGGTATATGTGCCTATAGTAGCGTAGATATTGGTCGGGTTAGAACTATTCGACACATTACCATCACCAAAGGCCCAACTCCACGATGTGGCATTGGTCGATTGATTCGTAAAATTAACCAAGGCCGGCATACAGATACTATCTGGCATATTGAAAGCCGCGGTCACTATGCTTGTATTAAAATCAACTACTTTTTGAATAACAGACGGACTATTACACGCATTCGTATCCGTCATAGTCAATGTTATCGTGTATGCAGTGGCTGCCGGGAAACTATGTAATGGTGGCGTGGTGCCGTTAAATACTGCACTACCATCTCCAAAATCCCATTGATAACTTGTTGTCAGTCCTGAACCGGTATTGGTACTCAGGTTGGTGAAGTTGGCTGTGAATGGTCCACACGAATCAACCTTCGTGATAGTAAAATCGGCGTTGATAGAATCGTTTTTTACCGTGATAATAAGCGTGGTGCTGTCAATACTAAATGTACATCCGTTTGGATTTGATGCAAATAATTTCACTATGTACACACCTGCAGCAGTATAAGTGTGCGCAGGCGAAGTGGCAGAGCTAGTAGGTGATCCATCACCAAAGTTCCAAGTGTAGTTGACAGCACTCGTGCTGTTGTTTAGAAACTGTACTACAAACGGCACACAACCTATCGTGTTACCAGCAGCTGAAGCATCTGCATCAGGATTCTGAAGATCAAATGAAATTTTCAACGCCGCTAGATTGCAATTTGGACTTGGATTAGTAGGACTATAGGACCCTGCGGTTGTTGGGAAAAAAGTACTCGCTCCGCAGGCTGCACAAATAGCCTGATAGATAACACCATTCTGATCAAAACGACTCGTGCCGCCATCGACATGTTCGCTTATTCCACCATTTTGTCCGAAGAAACTCGCGTACAATAATGAAAGTAAATTTTTATTAAAGACGATAAAATAAAAATCGCTGCCGTCTGTGGTTGCCTGTAAAGGATTCATCGTAGGCATACCGGTAGTGGAACTAGTAAATGGTCCTCCGATAGCACCGCCCCAACCTGATACATACACATTTTGACATTTATCGACGAGGAAGGCATTCGGTGAAATATTGGTCATGGATGTCGTGCCGGTTCCAAAAACGGTTGATACTAAGATGGCGCTTAAGTTATTATTCAATTTGGTAATAAATTGACTAGACCCCGGATTGCTGTATACCCCTGCTGTTGTGGGGTAAGCGCCCAAGGTTTGTCCCATAATATACAAATTGTTGCTGTCATCCGTCTGCACGCCATACACCTGATCGTACCCATTGGTACCAATGAAGGTAGACGCTAAAAGAGTTTTTGTTACCGTGTTGAATTTCATCACAAATCCATCCGCCGGAGCCCCTTGAAATGTCTGATGCAAAACACCTGCCGTTGAGGGAAAGTTAGCACTTAACGTACCACCTCCTACAAACAATTCATTCGGATTTGTCTTATTGATACAAAGTACATACCCAGCATCATTATCATTGCCACCGGCATAGGTACTCCACAACAAAGATGAACAGTTGTTATTCAATTCTACTATCACCGCATCTTGCAAGCCCGCCAAGGTATTTTGAAATGCATTGACGGTTGGAAAATCAGATGATTTAGAACATGCCGTAATATAGACATTATTGTTTGCGTCAACGATAATTTCGCTTCGTGCATCATCACCATAATTGTGCTTAAGCACACCCCCGACAAATTCAAGGGCAGTTTCATTCGCAGCATCTTCGGCCGTTCCACCCACATAGGTAGAACCAATCAACGCAGTGCCAGCGCTATTCATCTTTGTCACAAACAAATCACCACCTCCGTTATAGCTAGGGTCATAACAACCCGCAGTGGTTGGAAAATCAGCAGAATAGGTTCTACCCGCAATACAAAGATTTTGAAGATTATCGACGATGATACTCTGAGGCTGCTCATTGTCGTTACCACCCAAATAGGTTGCAAACAAGAGCGTATTGCCAACTGTATTAAATTTACTAATGGCTACATCGCAGGCAAACTGACTACCTGAGGTGGTAGTGCCCCCGCCATACGTGATTTGAAAGGCGCCTGGCGTTACCGGATAACCAAGACCAGACACAATGCCGCCAGCATAAAAATTGCCTAAGGTATCATTGGTCGCAGTAAAGCCCCAGTTATCGGCAGTTGAACCCGTAAAGGTGCAGAAAACCAAGGTCGGGTCTATGTACAAATCATAATCAGCATTATAGCCCTTGACGACATCAAATGAAACCTCATTGTCGTGCAATACAAATTTGCATTTCACTTCTTTTCGTTCGCCATTGATGTTTTGGTAGCTGTATGGTATAGATTCCTTGATTTCACCTAATGAAGTCGTTAGCACTAATTTCCCTTCATCGAGTTTCATCTTTTCAATCCCTGCATAATTCAGCTTGATTTTATCAACCTTTGCACCCGGATGAACGATCAGGTCATACTTGATATTACCTTCCTCTGAATAGATATGCGCATCGATGTCTTGATAGATATTCTGATAATTGACCGCCATGACAGGATGAATCTCGCTTTTCCACTTTTTAGAATCATTGCCATAAAAATAATTGTAATACTGTTTTTGTGGTTTTTCGGTACTCACCGTCACGTCGGTATTTGAATTCTTAAACAAGATATCAAACGCATGGTATTTCAAGGTTTGTGGACCATTAAGCCATCCGTGACGAACGCCGTGAACCTTATCGTGATTTTGATCATCAGACAGCAATATTCTAAAACCATTCTTTTGCAAATAAATATCACCGCGCGATGTCATGCCTTTGAAAAGAAAAGGGGCATCCCATTGTCCCTTATTTTCTATATACTCAATCGATGAATATGATTGCGTGTGCTGGCTGTAAAGATCCTTCCAAGGCAATAGCAACATCAAGCCAGTAAGGAGGGTTAGTATATGTTTCAAAGCAATTATTTATGAGTAAATTTAGTTAAATTAATTTTATATTTCCATAATCCCAAGACGAAAAGATTACGACCGCCGTTAGAAATGACAAATTCAATACAAAAGTTCCCTATTTTTGCTGAAAAATAAAATGGCCATGTTAAAGACAGGGAATCCGATTGTAAGCATCTACACAGAAATGACGCCAAATCCTGAAACCATGAAGTTTGTCGCAAACAAACTTCTCTATCCTAGTAAGAGCATTGATTTCCAATCAGAAGAATCGTCATCGCCATCACCCTTGGCTAAACAACTTTTCGGCTTCCCTTTCATCAAGGGTGTTTTTATCGCGAGCAATTTTATCACCTTAACCAAAACAACAGAAACCGATTGGAATGATGTGATTCCAAGTATGCGTGAGTTTCTCAAGGAATATCTCGAAGAAGGCAAGGCCATCATCAATGAAGATGAATTGGTGAAAGCGGATGATACTGGCGCCGCGCATGCCGATGATACCGATGTGGTGAAACGTATCAAAGAATTATTAGAAAATTATGTGAAGCCTGCTGTTGAAATGGACGGTGGTGCAATTTCATTTAAAAGTTATAGCAACGGCACAGTGGCGCTTTCTCTACAAGGTTCGTGCAGCGGTTGCCCTTCATCGATGATCACGCTAAAATCAGGCATCGAAGGTATGATGAAACGTATGATACCAGAAGTCAAAGAAGTGGTTGCCGAAGCTAACTAAATTTGATCTCATCGGCTGAAGTAAAATATACAGCATATTGAAAGGAATTAACTAGTTTTTTCTCAGGGGCAACATTTAAATTTGTGTCCAATCGTCTTGCATGCAACATCTTTCACAACAACAGCGTTTATTACAAAAACTGTCGCCTCAGCAAATTCAGTTGATGAAGTTGTTGCAGGTACCAACAGCCTATTTGGATGAACGTATTTTAGAAGAGGTGGAAGAAAATCCTGCCCTTGAAATGGCAACAGATGACCTAGAGGAAAAAACGCTTGATGAAAAAACAAACGAGGAACTTAGAGAAGAACTCAATTCGGATGATGATGACGATTATTTAAGCGAAGAGGCAACAGATGAGTTTGAAAAAATTGACATTTCAGAATATGTGAAAGATAGTGATGATGACGATGCCGATTATAATTTTCAGCAAGACAATTACAGCCGAGATGATGATGACCAATTTTCTCATCGTCAGGTTAGATCCGAAACCTCACTGTATGAGCATTTGCTCGCACAGGTTCATTTACTTTATCTAGAGGAACGAAAACAACAAATAGCGAAGTTTATCATTGGCAGTATCGATGACGATGGTTATTTGCGACGTGATATTCCATCCATTATCGATGACCTTTCATTCAGGCAGAACATCAACAGCTCCGAAAAAGAACTACATGAACTGCTAACATTCATCAAGGATTTTGAACCTGCAGGTATCGCTGCCGCTGATTTAAGAGAATGCCTCCTTTTGCAACTGAAAAGGAAAAGCAAGACTGACAACATTCAATTTGCTATAAAAATATTGGAAAAATATTTTGACGAATTTTCAAAGAAACATTACGACAAAATCATACGCGGGTTAGGGCTCACTGACCAACAACTAAGGGACATCATTCAGGTAATCATCAAATTAAATCCGAAGCCTGGCGCTATATTCAGTGCTGGCGATAAGAATAATTCGTATATCATTCCTGACTTTTATATTATTCAACTGAACGGCGAACTTGAGTTGCAGCTCAATCAGCGCAATGCACCCGAACTCAGAGTATCAAGCAGTTTCAGAGAAATGCTCAAGGATTTTGATCGTGGTGACAAGAAGAATAGTCGCCAAAAAGAAACAGTGCTTTTTATCAAGCAAAAAATTGATTCCGCAAAATGGTTCATCGATGCGGTGAAACAACGTCAAGAAACCCTGCTGCAAACAATGAGTAGTATCATGCATCTGCAAAAAGATTATTTTTTAACAGGTGATGAGGCAAATCTAAGACCCATGATATTAAAAGA
This sequence comes from uncultured Bacteroidota bacterium, assembly GCA_903881265.1. Classification (GTDB taxonomy): domain Bacteria; phylum Bacteroidota; class Bacteroidia; order Chitinophagales; family Chitinophagaceae; genus OLB11. Next base: position 6,928 of record CAIRSV010000041.1, on the reverse strand, counting down.
TATTTCAGACAGAACAGGTCTTGATATCTCAACGATTTCAAGAGTCGTTAATAGCAAGTATGTGCAAACAGAATTCGGCACAATCAAACTCAAATATTTTTTCTCTGAGTCCTTATCGACCGATAGTGGCGCCGAAGTATCAACACGTGAAGTCAAGATGATCCTCAACGAGGTGATACAAGCTGAAGATAAAAAGCACCCCTTATCGGATGATAAGCTGACAGAAATTATGAATGAAAAAGGATACAATATTGCACGTCGAACCATCGCTAAATATCGTGAGCAACTGAACATTCCTGTTGCTAGATTACGCAAAAAACTCTAATCACATTACACTGTAAATGAAACGCTATTCCCTCTATTTTTCTTACATATAATAGGGCGATATCATCAGATACACGATGACACCTGTCACAGCAACATACAACCAAATAGGGAAGGTATAGCGCACCAATTTTTTATGCAGACTAAATTCACCTGTGAGGCCTCGATAAGCACTATACAAAACAAACGGCATGACAATACCTGCCAAGGTAACATGCGTAGAAATAATAACATAATAGACATAACGCATCGTGCCTGCCAACGATATTTCATCGTCGCTCAATAATCCATCGTGATTGATATCGCCATATTTTGTTTCACCCGTAAACAGATGATGAGCGATATAGAAAACAAGAAACAAGACAGAAAGCGCCATCGTGAACATCATAGTATTCTTATGAAGCTGATACTTTTTTTGTTTGACAAATACCAAACCAACAATCAGCAACACACTCACTATACTGTTTACACCAGCACTTAGCATCGCAAAAATATGAGGGTTAAATCCAAGATTCACATCAAGCGTAATCTTGTCTAATATAGTAACGGCGAGAAATACGATGGCCGAAAAAATCCATATGAGGATATGAGCTTTCTTGTCATTTTTTTGCCAGGTCTGTGTCAGCATAGTATTCATTTAATGTCTTGATGATTTTTCGTGAAATTTATTTTTTTCAAGCATGAGGTAGGTGATATCTTCGGCGCAAAGTCGTACATTGTCTGAATCAAGTCCGTTGTAAAAACCCCGCACATTGCGGTATTTGTCTATCAACACAAATTTATCAGGATGAATAAAATCATCCGCACTACCATCGCCTGCAGGCAATTGAAGTTGCAATTCCTTTCGAGCATACGCATAAACGCGTTCTTTATTCCCTGAAAGGAAAAACCATTTATCGTGATTTGCATTCAGCTTATCGGCATATTGTCTTAACCTAGGCACCGAATCTGTAGAAGGGTCGACGGAAATCGATAGAAAACGAATCGACGTGTCGTTCTTGATGAAGGCTTTGTTCAGCATTTTCATATTCTTCATCAGTTCTGGACAGATTGTGGTGCAAGATGTGAAGAAAAAATTTACCACGAGTATCTTGCCTTTGAACGACTCATTCACATGAATAGAATCACCTAATTGATCAATCGCATCTAATTCACTCACTGCATGATAGAGCGTATCGTAAACGATTTTGCCTTCAACCTGATGACTGTCGATTTTTTCAATGCCGTAAAATTCAGGGAGATTCACACGACCGTCATGACCATTTAGCTTTAAATACATATAGGCGCCAACCGGCACAAAAAGACTAAACAAACCGCCAATAAGGATGCTTTTTAATCTTGTCTGTTGCTTCATCGGGCAAATGTAATACCGAAAGATGAAAGCCTATTATTATTTACTATCAAATTCATTTATCGCCATTCAAATTCTTGCTTGATTAGCGTTACATTTGTGGCTTCGTATGAAAATTTTAATCACTTATTTATCCCGTTACAAGGGACTTGTCTTCCTCTCTTTCTTATTAGCCACTTTCAATATCGGTTTCTCCTTATGCGACCCTATCGTATATGGTTGGCTCATCGACAAGGTCAAAGTGGTGATTGATGTCAAACCACGAAACATGGAAGAACACGCGTTTATGTTTCTCGTATCTAAGTATATCCTTGGGTTGATTGGTGTAGCCATGTTGTCACGAATAGCCAAAGCCTTTCAAGATTATACTGTCAACACTGTCATTCAGAAGTTCGGCGCCGATGTGTATACCGATGGATTGAAACAAGCACTGCAGTTGCCTTATCAGCGTTTCGAAGATCAACGCAGTGGCGAAACGCTTGCCGTGCTTGAAAAAGTACGCACTGATAGTGAGAAATTTATGACATCCTTCGTAAACATTGTCTTCTCATCGGCTGTCAGTATCATCTTTGTTGTGGTTGCAGCATCTATTATTTTTCCACCCATCATTCTTGTCTACACCATTGGAGCTATCTTACTCTCGTTGTTGATGGGTGTATTGAGTAAAAAAATAAAACTCATTCAGCGAAGCATACTCCGACAAACAACCGCATTAGCCGGTGCCACCACTGAAAGTTTGCGTAATATCGAATTGATTAGAAGCCTTGGCCTTACAGCGCAGGAGATCAAACGCTTGAATCTTTCTACCTTCAAAATATTACAATTAGAACTAACGAAAGTAAAAAGTGTCAGAGCGCTTAGTTTCATTCAAGGCACAGCCGTCAATTTTCTCCGACAATGTATCGTATTCACCTTGTTCTATATTCTCTTTCATGAACATATCACGCTAGGTCAGGTCTTTACGTTTCAGTTTTTCTCGTTCTTTATTTTTGCACCCTTGCAAGAGTTAGGTAATGTGATGATGGCCTATCGTGAAGCCGAATCGTCACTCATTAATTTTGAGAAACTAATGAACGAGCCCATTGAACCCAAGCCTGCTAATCCGATTGTGATCAACGAAATTGAAGTACTTTGTTTCGATAAAGTCAGTTATAAACACTTAACCGCGCGTCAGAATGCGTTAAGTGCTATTTCATTCAATGTAAAGAAAGGTGAAACAATTGCCTTCGTGGGACCATCGGGTTCTGGTAAAACAACCTTGGTGAAATTATTGGTAGGACTTTATCATCCGCTTGAAGGAAATATTGTGTATAATAATGTCTCCTATCAAGATTTAGACATCGAACAATTTCGTCATCAGATAGGATTTGTCACACAGGATACACAATTGTTTGCAGGTAGTATCAGAGAAAATCTTCTGTTTGTCAATCCGCGTGCAACAGACGACGAAATGAGCGAAGCATTGAAAAAAGCATCAGCCTACACATTATTATCAAGAGCTGAAAATGGGCTCGATACAATGATTGGTGAAGGCGGCATGAAAATATCAGGCGGTGAAAAACAGCGTCTTTCCATTGCACGCGCCTTACTTCGTCATCCTAAATTATTGGTCTTTGATGAAGCCACGTCTGCGCTAGATTCTATTACCGAAGAGGCTATTACAAATACGGTGAAGCAAATTTCGGCTGAACGCGAACAGATCAATATTCTCATCGCACACCGACTCTCCACCATTATGCATGCCGATCGAATATATGTACTTGAAAAAGGATCTATAGTAGAAACAGGCACTCATCAGAAATTGGTTGATGAAAAAGGATTGTATTATGCGATGTGGCGACAACAAATTGGCGAACGACAATTAGAATTAATCGATTAATCATACACATATGAAAGAGAAAATACCGAATAGGTTAGTCAGTAAGTTGATCATGAAATGTCCAAGCTGCCACAAAGGAAATATGTTTACCAACAAAGGTATTTTCCCGTTGAATGATTTGCTAAAAATGCCTGAACGATGTCCGGTCTGCAATCAAAAATATGAAATAGAAGTTGGCTTTTGGTATGGAACAGGCTATGTCAGTTACGCAATCAGCGTCGGCACTATCTTTATCATCGCAATCTTGTATGCACTTACCGTTGGTTTCTCGTATAAAAATAATTCTATTTATTTTTTCATCGGTGTGATGATCGCAACGCTAGCAATACTGCAGCCTTGGATTATGCGTTATTCGAGGGTTCTTTATCTGTATGTCTTCGTCAAATACGGACAATCAAAAAAATCAAGCATCGAATAGCATTCACCCGTTTCGTTAAGGCAATAATAATTACTAAAACCAATTTACCTTTACCTGATGTTGCCGTTATCCATAGTCATTCTCACAAAAAACGAAGAACAAACTATTCTTCGTTGCCTTCGTTCGCTGCAAGGCCTTTCGGATGATATCCTCGTTATCGATAGTGGAAGTCAGGATAAGACAGTTGAATATGCGAGGTCTCAAGGTGCGAGGGTTATTCAAATGGCATGGCAAGGTTATTCGGCCACCAAGAATGCAGGAAATCAATTAGCCATTAACGACTGGATCCTTAGCTTGGATGCCGATGAAGAATTAAACGACGAAGTACGAGTTGGCATTAAAGACATTTTCAATAAATCCATATCCGCACATATTGCCTTTTCTATTCAACGAAAAATGGTGTATTGTGGCAATGTATTGCATTACGGTTCAGTGTCCAATGAATTCCGTCTTCGATTGTTTAACCGTCAAGCAGGAAAATGGAATTCAAATAACGTGCATGAAGAACTTGAATTTGACCAAGCCATTCAGATGATAAAAATGAAAGGTTTTATGTGGCATCATTCGTATGTATCAAAAATCGATCATCGTCAACGACTTGAAAAATATGCCACGTTAAGCGCTCAACAAATGCACGCATCAGGAAAAAAATCTACGCTACTAAAAAGATGGATTAGTCCGCTATTTGGATTTATTAAAAATTATATGTTCAGAGCAGGCTTTTTAGATGGTAGCGCCGGTTACCAATACGCCGTGAATGAGATGTGGTATGTGCGCAAAAAATATCAATTGCTGGAATCACTCACTTAGGATCCTGTATTCTTCGGATAATCATAAAACAACAAGGTCTTTTTCGCCATTGCAATATCAGACCAACACACTGTATCAATCGTAAAAGCCATCATACCACAAGTAGGTATATTATCAGTAACGTCACCGGCTAATGCATTCGCGAAATCGGTGAGACCATTATTATGACAAACCACAAGCACTGTATCATACCTATCATCGGTTTCCATTAACACATCCTGTATCACCGACGGAGACGCATGATATAATGTATCGAACCAATGAATGCGCTCAGCGTTAAACCCAAGCGATGCTGCGATGAGCAATGTGGTTTGTTCGGCTCGTTTAGCTGTACTCGAAATAAGCGCATCGATGTGCAGGTTTCGTTTTGATAATCGAAGGCCCATCAAAGGTGCATCCCGCAAACCCCGTTCATTTAATGTACGATCATAATCTTTCTGAAGCAGATCGCCCCACTCAGATTTAGCATGTCGCGTAAGGATAAGCGTTTTCATAGCCGAAAATGTTGCGGTAGTCACGTATTGCAAAGCATAGATTCACTTGCAGTCTGCAACCAAGCAACCAATGTTTAGTTAGTATAAAATGGAATCTTCACAACAATTGCTTTCAACAATTTTTCGCGCACTTCAATATAAATCTCGGCGTCCAATGATGCATTACTTTTAGCCACATAACCCATACCGATTGCTTTACCCAAACTCGGACTTTGCGTACCGCTTGTGACCTTACCTATTTGAACTCCATCTGCTGTTTTAATACTATAATCATGACGAGGAATACCCTTGTCTATCATTTCAAAGCCTACCAATTTATGCACAGGTCCGTCTGTTTTTGTTTTTTCAATTGCAGCGCGGTTTGTGAAGTCTTTCGTGAATTTCGTAATCCAGCCTAATCCGGCTTCAATTGGGTTTGTAGTGTCATCGATATCATTTCCATACAAACAGAATCCCATTTCCAAGCGCAATGTATCACGGCATCCTAAACCACAGGGTTTGATATTAAATTCAGCACCTGCTTCCATAATCTTATTCCAAACCATTGCTGCTTGTTCATCATTGCCTTCGAAATAAATTTCAACACCACCGGCGCCAGTATAGCCTGTTGCACTGATCAATACATTTTCTAACCCAGCAAATGTGCCTTTACAAAACGTATAATATTGCAAGTTGATAAGATCCATATCGGTCAGTTTCTGCATTGCCTTTACCGCATTCGGTCCCTGAATGGCCAACAAGGCTGTCTTGTCTGAAATATTATGCATCTCTACATGCGCTGTATTATGTTTCATCATCCAGTTCCAATCTTTTTCAATATTGGATGCATTCACCACCAACATATATACCTTATTCTGTTCGACACAATAGACTAATAAATCATCTACGATGCCGCCTGTTTCGTTAGGCAGACAAGAATACTGAGCTTTCCCATTTGTTAGTTTGGATGCATCGTTGCTTGTCACTCGTTGAATCAAATCAAGAGCGCCTTCACCTTTTACTATAAATTCACCCATATGACTTACGTCAAAAATGCCCACACTATTTCGCACGGCTGCATGCTCGTCATTGATGCCTGTATAGGAAATTGGCATATTGTATCCTGCAAATTCAGCCATCTTAGCACCTAGCGCAACGTGGATATCATTAAATGGGGTATGTTTCATTTATTAAAATTTTGACAAAAATAGGACTATCTTCTATTTATTCTATCTTTTTACTCATTTAGTCATTTCGCACTTTTATATTTGTGACCCATACTAGAAATTTCTTCCCCATTCCATGATTCAAAAAAGTTTGTTGCTGTGCTTGTTGTTCTTGCCGATTGTGGTCTTTTGTCAGAAAGGAGCAGAAAAGGCAGATCAGCTGATGGCTTCTAAACTCAAGAATGATATCGAGTATCTTGCTTCTGATGAATTGCAGGGCCGTTATGTAGGAAGTCGTGGCGAACAACTCGCAGCAGATCATATTACGAAACGCTTCAACGACCTAGGCATCGCTCCCTATCAGGCAAAATATCAATGGGATTTCATTATAAAAAACGGTATCAAGGTAGGCTCATTCGCGTATTTTAAAGTGAATGATACAAAGCTTGTTATCGGTGCAGATGTTATACAAATGCCTTACAGCCACGGCGATAAAATCAGAGGTGC
>CAIRSV010000040.1 GCA_903881265.1 uncultured Bacteroidota bacterium | reverse complement strand
TTCCCATATATATTGTATAATGAAAGTGAGTTTCGGAATACATTTATTTTTGAATTCAATTCAATATGCAACAAATCAGATGACGGATTCGGGAATACAGTAACCCATGGGTTTTCTTTCTCCGTATCTGACAAATCGGTACTTAACGATACCGTAAATGTATAAGAACTTGAGATGCCCGGAACAATGCCTGCCGTACACGGTGCCGGACCCAGTCCATTATCCAATTGAAAAGTAGAGTTATATAAACCTGCGGGTAGCGTTCCAAGAGCAAACGTATCCGTATGATTGCATATGACGGCGAGCATTCCTAGACAATGTAAGGCCCATGCATGAATGTTATTGCCAATGATACTTAATCCCTGGGTATGTTGATCGCAAGAACCAGAAGGGAAACTGCAATCGGCAATCAAATAAACCGAATCTGAGACAATTGGATTTTGGGGGACAATTGAAAGTGAATTTATCCATTGAGTCTTCGCATTCATAGTTGCTAAGCAGAATAAGAGAAGTAATATGTTTTTCATGTTTGACAATTTATTTCATTTGATACTAAAGGTAACACGAAAAAATAATAGTAAATAGTAGTGGTAAACATCATAAAAGATTAAGGGATATGTCTCAAACGCTGAAAATCACCTTTCGATACTGATTCATACTTTCTCAAGCCCGACCTTCCTCACAAGAGTAAAGAATATTTTTCCGTTTTCAGGATGAAGGCGAATGCAACCATGAGAGGCTTTACTGCCGAGTTAACGCGCATCACCCATGGTGATTCCATGAATGGCATATCCAGTGTGTATACATACAACATAAGGCATATTGCCTAATTCCATATAATTTACTTTGGCCTATTTTTTGAGGTGTATTTGGTATAGGTCGGCCCACTGGGATGACGTTCTATTAACGGGGGGCAATTCTTGTAAAAACAAGAAAGGTATCGTCCAAGATTCCTTCTCTGTAAAGATACATCCGTTGTTTAGAGATACTGATTCGTGCCCAATCAAGGTAATGTATTTGATTGCAAGTGTCTGCGGCAGGAATTGTTTTTCAGTTTGCTTCTGTCGCTATTCTAGAGGGCGCATCCGTTGTGGCTTCAAATGAATTGTGTAGAAAGTTACCCGTTGTAAAATCCACTGCATAGGTCAATGAAGGTAATGAAAGTAGACAGAAAATTAGAAGGAAGAGTCTACTTCATGGTTTGAACCTTCATTGAATTTGGTGCAAGTCAATCTTTTGGAAGAATACGAAGCGATGAAGAATGATTAACAGCATGTCAATGTTTATGACAACAATCTATTTCCTGTGTGTTGGTGTTTACATTCGGACTGACATAAGGAATACCAAGATTTAATCCACGTAAAACAAGGAGCACTCCAATCAGGATTGAGATATAATAAGAACTTCGAAAAAGATATTTTTTTAAACTCGCACCAATCTTTTGCTGAAACAAGATAACCGATGTCAACGAGGGGATAGTACCCAAACCAAAGAACAACATGAAGAGTAATCCTTTCAAAGGTGTGGCAGTAACTGAAGCTCCGGCGATTGCTGTAAACACTAGTCCACAAGGTAAAAACCCATTCAGGAAGCCAAAAGCGAAAAAGTATTTCAACGCTGTTTGATTGGCTGCTAACGAATAGAGTCTGCTGAATCCTTGTTGAATATATTTCGGAACGCTCACATTCTTTTTTAGAAATGGAAAGAATGTGATCAGTAATAAACTAATACCCGCACTAATGGATAATATCTGTTGCCATTTAAAAAAGGCAAATCCTTGTCCTATGCCACCCGCCAATAATCCGAAGAACGCGTACGTAAGTGTTTTGCCCAAATGATAGTTGATTGTGGCAAAATAGATAGATCCTTCACGTACTTTTTGAAAGGGCATACTCATCACCAAAGGACCACACATGCCAATGCAATGAAGACTTCCTAGTATCCCTAATGTGAAGGCTGAAAGGATGATTGCTACCATACTTAATAATTAAACTCTTTGTAGTATTGTTTACCTTCTGTTTGAATGGAAAGTTTTAATTCATAATTTCCTTGTCCCCAATCGCTTGTGTTAATCGCATACAATCCGTCATTATTTTTCTTTAAAAGGATAGTTCTGTCTTTTTTGTCGTCAGCGCGATTATACAATAACACCGTCGCTTTAGTAATTTCCTTATTGATACTCAACGGAATTTGAAACGTAACAGTATTGTGTTGTTTATTCATTAGTAATGAGTCTGAATAGGGCAGTGTGTTTGTCTTTGCATTAATTAAATCTTGATACACTAATTCTTGCTCATAGTAATGTTGACTGACCATCACAGATGGATTTTGTGTACACTGATAAACTAGATAACACATAAACAAGACCATTCCTCCAAAACCCACAAGGATAAGATTTCCCGGATGCATTATTTTTTTCATAAGCTTGTTGTTTTTATATACAGTGAACGGATGGATTGAAATCTAGATGGATTCAAATTAATATTGGCCAATAAATGTAATTTTTTTTGTCTGAATAATTTCATTACCCGATTTGACAAGAATATGCATGTTTTCTTTTCGCTGCGTGATATGTTCTTTTGCCACTTTGATAAAAAATATTTCTTCGCTTTCAATGCCAGATTTTAGTGAATCCAATTTTCTTCCTACATATTCGATGTGCGCATCTTTTGTGTCTAGTTCTAAATGATACGGTTCGGTATAGCCGCTTTTGCTCACTATTTTAATCTTATATAAATTACTGATTGAGTTGTCTGGATTTTCTTGAAGAATTTGCCCTGCAACACGCAATACGGTGGCGTCAAACATATCTCGTGTAGTCAAGAGTCCGATGAGTACACTCAATAAAATAATCAACACAATACCATACATTTTAATGCGATATGTCAGTCTCGGTTTCACACCTGTAGCCACATCATTCTCGCTGCCAAACTTGATAAGGTTCGGTTCTAATCCCACGTTCTTCATCATCATATTACACGCATCGATACAAGAGGTGCAGTTGACACACTCTAATTGGGTTCCATTTCGAATATCAATGCCTGTAGGACACACATTGACACACATACCACAATCAATGCAATCGCCGTGTTTCTCAGACGGATCTTTTCTTTTTTTAGTTCTTGGTTCACCACGCAGATAATCATAAATAACAACGATAGAATTTCTGTCAAGTAGAACGCCTTGTAAGCGACCATATGGACAAATAACGATACAACTGATTTCCCTGACAAAAGCATAAACAGCATAGAACAAAACAGTAAACACCATGTGCATCGTAATGCCTAATACATGCTTTGACATCGGTTCTTTCATATAATGAAATAACTCATCTACGCCGATGATATAGGAAAGGAAGGTATTGGCAATAATAAATGATAAACCGAAGAAGATAATGTGTTTGATCGCTTTGCGAAGATATAATTCGCTTGTCCATGTTTTTGAATCAGCGGTTTGTTGCTTGTTGGCGGGCCCTTCTATCCAGTACTCAATTTTGCGAAAAACCATTTCAAGAAAGATAGTCTGTGGACAAGCCCATCCACAAAATACCCGACCGAATATCAATGTAAAAACAACGACGAAGAGAAGGAATACCAACATCCCAATGCCAAATAAAATAAAGTCTTGAGGAAGAAATACTTGTCCAAAAAAGATGAAGGTTGATTTTGTGACATTGAACAAGAAAATAGGATTTCCGTTATGCTTGACAAAAGGTAGTCCGAATAATAAAAGCAGGTAGACAATGCTGAAATATGTTCTGAGATTGTAAAGAGTACCTTTTGGTTTGAACACATACATCCATTTGCGTTTTCCTTTGATGTCAACAGTTGATATCTTATCTCTGAAGTTCTTTTCGGACTGCGTGTTGGTATCTTCCAATTTTTTTTTATTTTTTTACTGCAGAAGTATCAGCAGTCGTTGATGCCGTAGAATCAGAAGGTGCAGTGTCGTTTCCTTCTGTATACAAATCACCTTGTTTCTCTTTCGCTGCAGCAGGGTTCGTGCCGTGAAGCGATTTTACAAAACTTGCCAATTGAGCCATTTGCATTGGTGAGAAATCGACTTGCCAACTTTTCATACCTTTCTCAGCCCATCCGTATTTAATCGTATAGAATATATCTTTGATGCCTCCTTTATGAATCCAATAGTCATCCGTAAGATTTGGCCCTACACTGCCTTGTCCATTGGCGCCATGACAGGCAACACAGTTTTTTGCATATAGAGAAGAGCCTTCTGTAATATCAGAACCACTCAGCATGGTGACTGTATTTTCATCTACATTATTCGCACCTTTTTTTAGATAGGCAGCTTTCTCCACAGAAGCAGTTTCATTGGCTTGCGATAGTTCAACATATTGATTTGGTAATGTTCCCGAGCCAAACATTCTGTAGAGATAAATAATGGCAAACAGCACACTTAAAAAGAAAGCCCATGTCCACCAAGAAGGTACTTTATTGTCAAGCTCTCTGATCCCATCATAGTCGTGCGACATATCAAGATGTTCTTCTTCTTCGATCGGAACGGTTTCGTTGAATGTTTGAAACCACGTAATTACTCGTGCTTTTTTGCCATCAGCGTTTAACTGCTCTGCTTTCTTAATGCCCATCAGTACAAATAATGTTTTTACCAATGTAAGCACTACCACGAACAGTAAGAGAATGATGGTGCTGAAGATATAGATATCTAGGTTGCTGAATGAATTGGCGACTGCGGGCTTGTCGGTAGTTTGTGCAAACATCGACGTTGAAAGCATAGTCAATACAAGTGTCAACGAAATCAAGGTTGATGTAGATGCTCGTTCTTTTCTAAGCTTCTGTTGGTAAGCGCCTCCGGCAACACGAACAGCGTTAGCCAATACCGCAATGATGATGACAAACAACGCAATGACGCCTGCCATTATCCATCGCAGCAGTGAATCTGAATTTATAAAATCAGTATTCGTTGCTGCAACTGGCGCTTCTGTCACCGCTGCCCAAGCCGGCATGCTGCTAATCAACACGACCGCTAAACTCAGTATTATTTTTTTTATTTTTCTACACGTATTCATAATTAGGTAAGTGGATTAATGTAATGGAATATTGGCGTTGTCATTCATGCTTTTTTTATCGGCTGTGAAGGCATAGGCAAGCACTGCGATAAAGATGGCGCCGAATAGTATCAGCGAAATCAACGGATAAATCTGAACTCCGTTTATTTGTTCCAAATAATTTTTAAATTTCATCGTGTTTAAAGTTGTTGTTGATTAAGAAGGGGGTGCACTTATTTTTTTATCTCTCCTTTTTTGATATCGGTTCCTAAACGTTGTAGGTAAGCAATCACAGCGATAATTTCTTTATTTCTGTTGACCTTGATTTTTTCAGTTAACAGATTAGCGGTAATCGCATCGGCTTGTTTGTGAAGATCTGCTACCGCGATATTTTCATAACCTTCTGGATATGGCACGCCTAGCTTGCGCATCGTTTTAATTTTTATTTCAGTGAGACTGATATCCAACTCATCTTCCAGCAACCAAGGATATGGAGGCATCAAACTGTTAGGCGTCATATCTTGAGGGTAACGCATATGATTGTAATGCCAACTATTTGGATATTTGCCACCAACTCTGTGCAAATCTGGCCCTGTACGTTTACTGCCCCATTGGAAAGGATGGTCGTACACAAATTCACCGGCTTTTGAATATTCGCCATAGCGAGCTTCTTCATCTCTAAACGGACGGATCATTTGTGAGTGGCAATTATAACAACCTTCACGTATGTAGATATCACGTCCTAATAATTCAAGTGGCGTGTAAGGTTTTACCGCAGCGATTGTTGGTATATTATCATTGATCATAAATGTTGGAATCAATTCGACAGCGCCTCCAATAGACACAGCAATCAACGCAAACAATAAGAATCGTAATGGTTTGCGTTCGATGATCGTGTGCCAATGAAGATGACCTACAGGCATTGGTTGAGCAGAAAGCGGAAGTGCTTCAGCCGCTTCGTTTGCAATGAAGGTTCCTTGTTTGATGGTCTTGTAAATATTATAGATGGCCATCAAGGCGCCAATCCAATAGAGTGTTCCCCCAATACCACGAATGATATACATCGGTATGATATGTGTGATAGTTTC
>CAIRSV010000039.1 GCA_903881265.1 uncultured Bacteroidota bacterium | reverse complement strand
TCTGAGGTATTATAATCGTAGGCAAAACCTAGACGAACACCCTGAAATTCCATGCCCGCTGTAATTAATGTCGCATCGCCTTTACGTACCCAACCACCTAAAAATACGCTCGTTGCAACAGAACGAACATCTGGTGATCCTACAATATACATAAACTCAGTTCCTGCAATTAATTCTGTGGCAGACGACTGTGTCTGATACATCACCGCTGGACGAATACTTAAACGATCACCCGCATTCCATTCGAATCCTAGTTGTGTATTGATGCGCATGCCTAAGCCAACCTCATTGTTCTTTTTCTTTTCAAATGACTCTCGTGGCTGATTTAAATTATGACCTGCAACACCAAACTGATAGGCAAATCGTTCACCGATCCTATGCCCCCACGACAAGCCAGCATTCGCTGTAAAATATTGTATTTTAGGATTGATTTGCTCACCTGTTGTTCCCGGCTGAAAACCCCCATTATAGAACTCATCCTGCCAATACAAACGGGATAAATCAATTGTCTTTTGAACATAACCTCCTTGTAATCCAACAGATAAACTCTTATTATCATCTTCGCCTAAAAATTTATGATAGGCAAGAGATCCTAATGCCGTAAGATTGGCAAGATTACCATCACCAGATCGGTCATTATAAATGGCCAATCCGCCACCTAAATAATCAGCGATTGAAACATCTTTGAATAATTGTGCATCCACAGAGCCTCCAAACGTTACATAAGGCGTAGTGACACTTGACCACTGATTTCGATAAATACCAGTCACTCGGTACTGCCCGTTAAAATATCCTGTCAATGCAGGATTCAATATCATAGGAGCACCATTAAACTGCGAAAAATGCATATCCTGCGCTTGCGCAGAAAAGAATGCGGCGAGCGCAAATGCTGAAACTGCTATTTTTTTTGTAATCGATTGAATGTTCATGTTATTACTCTTTTTTATCTGATTAAAGTTACATTTCCTTGTTTATAAAATTTCTTACCTGTTGATGTCGTAGCATCAATCAAATAAACATATGTGCCAAGTGGCTGAGGCACTCCGTTAAATTGTCCATTCCATCCCTGATTAATATCAGTGGTTGAAAATATCATTTGTCCCCAACGATTAAATATTTTAAAATAATTTAAGGTCGCAATACCGCGTTTAATAATTCGCAATTCGTCATTCATGCTCGTTCCTGAACCCGGACTGAATGCATTCGGCAAATCTAATATAGTTTCCGGAGAAACAAAAACAGTCAATGAATCATACGCAGGGCATCCAAATTCGGTAGTCCCTGTTACAATATATTTGGTTGTCACAGGCGGTGACGAAATAGGATTCTTGATATTTTTATCCGTCAAATGATAGTCAGGGAACCACATAAAGAATGAGCAATTCCCAAAAGGCATAAATTCAGTCGTTTCACCAGGATATAAGGTCACATCATCACCTGCATCAATAACGCCTTCAGCCGCAACCGCAATTTTAACTAAATCTGTATCCACACAACCAAGTGCACTTGTCGAATACACGGTGTAGGTGGTTGTGGAAATTGGACTTCCGATTGGGTTAGCAATGGTTGAATCGTTGACATAGAGCCCAGGTGTATATACATAACTGACACCGCCAATGGCATTGAACTGAACAGAATCTCTTGGACAAATTGTTGTGGTCTCTGGTGTAATTATGGCAAACTCGGTAGGGAACACCGTAACAAGCACCAAATCAGTATCTGAGCAACCAATAGGAGATGACACAATAACCTGCATATTGGTATTTGAATGCCCGCTAAAAATTGGATTCTGCAACGCACCATTATTTAAATTAGCACTTGGTGTCCAAGCATAGCTATAGTTTGGATACCACGTCGGATCAACTAATACATGCAGTTGAACGGTATCATTATCGCACATTTCCCTATCGGCGCCTGCACTAATCACCGGAACAGGCTGCACATCAATACTGAATGATTTCGTCATCGGATTACAACCAGGAAATGTTGCTACTACTGTATACGATATAGAAGAATCCGGAATTGAAAGTGGATTATCGATGGTCGGATTATTCAAATAGGTTGATGGAAACCAATTGTATTGAAACAATGGATGACCGCCCACTGTAATCTGAACAGTTGAGCCCTGACAAACCGTTGTGTCACCATTAAACAGCGTGATATCATTTGGCAATACCAATACTTGCATCGTATCATCCCCCTGACATCCTAATGCCTGAGGCTCAACGTGTAAAATAATTTCAGCATTCCCCGTGCTATTGAAGGTGGCTGTGGTATTCAAGGTATTGATTGACGAAAGCGTGCCTGCACCCGTGATTGACCAAGTATAGGTATAGGGCTGATTCGGAGTAATTGTAGGATTGAATGGTATACTCATTCCCAAACACACGATCGAATCATTTCCTATTGATACTGTCGGAGGTTGATTAATTGATATTGTAATTGAATCACATTTTGGTGCACAACCTGATAATGGCAAGGACGCACAAACGATATACTGCGTTGTCGTGTTCGGACTTACTGTAGGTTGCTTCACTGTTGTGCTCGAAATATTTGTAATTGGTGTCCAATTGTAAATCAATGAATCAGAACCACTCACTAAAATTTGTACGCTGTCTTCACGGCATACTGTTGTATCAGGTGTGATGATGTGCATCTTGATACTATCACTAATAAACAAACTAACTGAATCAACTATATTACCACTACAAGGTGCTAATTGATAAATTTTTATTTCCTCATCAGGCTCGTTGATACCATCTTGTAAAGCAGTAAATACGATGTACGCTAATGTATCGCCCGCTGGGATTGTTACCTGACCAACGGGAGAACCTGGAGGAATAGTTGTTACTGCGTAATCTCCCGGATAGGTGGCAACACCTCCAAGCTGATAGTTAATAACATAAGGCAATGGACCGCCTACTGGACGAGTTACTTTTACAAATCCTGAAGCGCATCCTTCTACGATATACGGATAAGGATTCAAAAGATTTGAGACTGGAGTAAATGAAATTGCATTGGAAGAGAGGCTGCCTGCCTTCAGAAATACACCAGTATCATAGACTTGGTCAGATGCATCCGAAACAGCTAATTTCAAATGATAAGTTGAACAAGGTTGAACAACAGCCAACGCTGTTAATTTCTTGGAAAAGCCTGTATAACTCATTCCAGTCAATACTCCAATATTAAAGCTATCTACATTCGAAACATACAAATTCGTAAATGGCCCTAAACCACCTGTATTATTATAACAAGGGTTACCAGGAGTTGCCCCAGCCCCGTTATTAATAGTACTAATTGCAACAGGATAATTGGTCCCAGGTATCAAGGCTATATTCGCAGCACTTAAAGCACCTGAAAATGGGCCAGTGATTCCAGGGCCACTAATAAAAAACCCAAAAATGTCATTAATCGAACAATTGAAAGTTGCGTATTCTTCACTACCAAATACATAATCAAACTTGACGGTGTCTCCTAATGGTACAAAATCGAATTCCAGCACACAAGCATCTTGAATAGCAGGTCCATTCCCTAAAATAAATAAGTCAGGATCAGAATTACCATTTGTCACACTGGAAGCAAATAATGGAGCACCGCATAAACCTGGTGATGATGCTAACGGAATATTGACTCCGTAAGTGACACCAGTTGTGACAATATTCCCGCTCGAAAGCACCACTCCACTATCTAAACCAAAAACCGTATTCGGTGTTGCATAGAACTTGCCAGCTGAAACGGACGAATCACATTGACCGAAAAAACCTGCATTACTTACTGTTACACCAGTTCCAGCCATCATTTGTGCCAGTGATGTCGCGTTTGGAGTATTAACAACTGAAGTCATTTGGGAAAATCCAATACCCACAGAACCGAAGGTCAACAAAAATGCCAAAAATAACGTTACGCTATGTTTTTGAACCATGCCGATTTTATAAATTTTATACAGACTTTTCATGTTACGAATTTTCAAATTTAATCCAATTTTATTTATTACACAATTTCTTCTCAGTTATTTGGTCTTTTTATTTCAAGACCTCAATATCCAAGATTTCAATTTTGACGCGAGTGATATTCAAAAAATTATTCTTAGGTTTGTGTTTATGGCTCAACGTGCGCATCAAAAAAACACCTCTTCAAAAAAATCCTCATTAAAAAACA
This sequence comes from uncultured Bacteroidota bacterium, assembly GCA_903881265.1. Classification (GTDB taxonomy): domain Bacteria; phylum Bacteroidota; class Bacteroidia; order Chitinophagales; family Chitinophagaceae; genus OLB11. Next base: position 1,713 of record CAIRSV010000039.1, on the reverse strand, counting down.
CTGCTGAAACTGAGAAACAATCCCGTTTTTCTTTCCTTACAGACGGCCGAATGAAGAAAATCGTTGGACTGCTCTTCCTTTTATTTGCGGCCTTCCTTGCCGTATCGCTGAGTTCCTACCTTGTCACCTGGCAAAATGATCAAGATACTATATTTAATGCTGGTAACGGCATCGATTTCTTATTTCACAATACACATGACATCCTTAATCAAGGTGGACATCTTGGCGCCTTCCTTTCTCATCAACTTATCTTTAATGGCTTCGGCATCTCATCGTTTATTTTTGTATTGCTCTTTTCTATTTGGGGCTTGAACCTGCTTCTGCCTCGTCGTATCGCATCCACACTCAAAACTATCTTCTACACCACCCTCTTCATCTTGCTGTTAAGTCCAGTATTAGCTTATTTTTTCTCAACTGAAAAATATGCGCTATCCTTTGGTGGCGCATTGGGCGAAAAAATTATTACTTCTCTACATCAGTTTGCCGGTGATATTGGCACGCTTTGCATTATGATAGGCTTGACTCTCATCACCCTCATCTTGGCATTCAACCCCATCATTCACATGCCGTTGTGGCATCGTTTATTTGCGCAAGCGACACCTGTACCATCTGACATTGAAGCGCCTGTTATTCCTATCAACACTAAAAAGAACGAAGGGGCCAAACTTTCTATAGAAGACACAATCCCTTCTGTCGAACCTGCAGCCGTTGAAGAAGCTCAGGTGGAAGAAGAAATAATACAAGTGCCTGACAGCTTCTGGGAAAGTGAAACTCGGCAAGAACCTCAGGTGGAAGAATCTCACCCATCGAATGAAATCCAATTAGAAGCCCAAGTGGATGAACCTGCAGTCGTATCGAAAAAAACAGCAGGGACCGATCTTACATTGGAAGTGGTCAAGAAGGAAGAAGAAAAATCAGAGATCAAAGATACCCATGTCTCCATCGCAAGTGATGAGCCTTATGACCCGTCATTAGAACTTCGTAATTATAAATATCCTACACTCGACTTGCTTGATCAGCACAGTGTCGATGAAATTTCGATTGACAAGCAAGAACTGGAAGTAAATAAAACCCAAATCATTAATACGCTGAAAAGCTTTGGTATCGCCATCGCCAAGATATCTGCTACGGTAGGCCCCACGGTCACGTTATACGAAATCGTACCCGCAGAAGGCGTCAGAATTTCTAAAATCAGAAACTTAGAAGACGATATCGCCTTAAGTCTGTCGGCTTTAGGCATTCGTATCATCGCGCCAATTCCGGGTAAAGGCACTATCGGTATTGAGGTCCCTAATCTCAAGAAGCAAATTGTATCGATGCGCACCTTGATTTCTTCGGATAAGTTTATCAATAACAATTTTAGCTTACCCATTGCGCTTGGCAAAAAAATCGACAACGAAAATTATATCGTGGATTTGGCCACTATGCCTCACTTGCTGATGGCAGGTGCTACGGGTCAAGGTAAGTCAGTTGGTTTAAATACCATTTTGGTGTCATTGCTTTACAAAAAACATCCTTCTCAGATTAAGTTTGTTTTGGTCGATCCAAAAAAGGTGGAGTTGAGCATTTACAAAATGATTGAAAGGCATTTTCTAGCCAAAATTCCTGGTGATGCAGATGCCATTATCACTGATACCAAATTGGTGGTAAATACGCTTAACTCATTGTGTGTGGAGATGGACAATAGATATGATTTGTTGAAGGATGCACAGG
>CAIRSV010000038.1 GCA_903881265.1 uncultured Bacteroidota bacterium | reverse complement strand
TTACCGGTGATTATCCTACGCCGGGAGGGAATGCGGTTGTCAATAAAGCCTTCATGAATTATGTGGAAGGAAAAGGCGGCCGAGGCTATTAATGTCACTATCACCCTTGTGCGTTTAATGTAATCGGAATACAACATTTTCAAATTTCTTGATTGTCGAATTGTCGATTTACATTTGCGCCATGATTAAATACGAAAAATTCGTTCTTGAAAACGGTCTCCGTTGTATCGTGCATCACGACACCACCACACCGATGGTTGCATTCAATATCCTGTATGATGTTGGTGCCAAGGATGAAAATCCGGCGCAAACCGGCTTCGCTCATTTATTTGAACATCTTATGTTCGGTGGGTCGCTTAATATCCCTGAGTATGACGAACCCCTTCAAATGGCTGGTGGTGAAAATAACGCCTACACAACCAATGATCTAACAAACTATTATATACAACTGCCTGCGCAGAATATCGAAACAGCTTTTTGGCTTGAGAGCGATCGTATGTTAAGTTTGGCCTTTGGCGAAAAAAGTCTTGATGTACAACGTAAAGTTGTTTGCGAAGAATTCAAAGAGCATTATATCAATAAGCCTTATGGCGATACATGGAAATATCTTCGTGAGCTTTGTTATACACAGCATCCGTATCAATGGATGACTATCGGCAAAGAACTTTCTCATATTGAACATGCGCAATTGCAAGATGTGAAGAATTTTTTCTTTAAACATTACCGACCATCTAATGCTATCCTTTGTGTGGCAGGTAACATTACAACAGAACGTGTGAAAGAGCTAGCCGAGAAATGGTTTGGTCCGATTGAAGCAGGTATGAAATACGAACGTAATCTGCCAACAGAACCTTTGCAACAAGAGGCTAGGAAACAAGTAGTAGAAAAAGATGTACCTGTTAGTGTGATCTTGAAAGCCTATCATATCGCCGATCGATTGAATCCGGATTACTACACGGCAGATTTAATTACTGAGTTATTTTCGGGCGGACAGTCATCTCGCTTATATCAAAGCCTTGTAAAACAAAAACAGCTTTTCAGTCAAATCGATTGCTATCATACCGGCAGTGTTGAACAAGGATTATTAGTGATTGAAGGTAAAATACTGCCCCATGTCAATCCTGAAGATGCAGACCTTGCGATTCAGGATGAAGTGAATAAGTTATTAACTTCTTCTGTTGAAGCAGCCGAATTAGACAAGGTGAAGAATAAGATTGAAAGCATGATTTGTTTTGAAGATTTGAGTTTGCTCAATCGTGCAAACAATCTCGCCTTTTATGAATTGCTGGGGGATGCTGAGAAAATGAATCAAGAGTTTGCAAATTATAGCAAGGTGACCGCAGAAGAAATTCAGGCACAAGCCCGAATTATTTTCGATGAGAAAAATTCAAATACCTTGTATTATTTGAGTAAAAAATAGGTTGAGGATAGTTGATACAAGCTAGCAAAAAAATAGTTCGATAGTAGTACGTTAGATTGGCTCAAACTACTTTTTTATAATTCAATCGAATTGAGTTTGCAATTAATACAACATCACTTAAGGCCATGATACCTGCGCCCCATGTAGGTGTAAGGTAGCCGGCTGCTGCAATCGGTATCGCCATTACATTGTAGGCAAAGGCCCAAAATAGGTTTTGTTTGATGGTCAAATAGGTATGCTTGCCTAAACCAATTGCTAGAGGAAGTGACGATAATTTATTTTTTAATAGAAGCACATTCGCACTTTGCTTTGCAATCTGGGAAGCGTCGCTTAATGAAATGCCAATGGTAGCCTTTGCCAATGCAGGCGCATCATTCACGCCGTCGCCAACCATAACAGTGGGCGCAGTGTTCATAAGCGTGTCAAGGACGTCTAATTTTTGTGCAGGCAAGTGTTCACTATACACTTCGGTGATGTGTAACTCTTGTGCAATGCGCTCACATTTTTCTTTTCGGTCGCCACTCAATAAGATGGTTTTAAATCCTTGCTGATTCAATGCTGAAATTACCTGCTTGGCATCGGGTCGTAATTCATCAGTGATATCAATCCAACCGACAAGTTGATTATTTTTTAAGACAATAAGGTCGTGAGCCTCTTTCGTAGTATTCTCGCAAATTCTGTATGACCCTATTTGCCAATGATTGCCTTCTTCATCTGTGGCCTTAATGCCAACACCTTTTTCTTCCTGTATATCGCGCAATGTTATTTCATTCGAAGTGGGCCATTCGTGTACAATACTTTTTGCAATTGGATGCGACGAATGTCGTTCAATTGAGGCCACAATTTCTTTGAAGACTGACTCGTTGATTGTCGTATGAAAAGAGGCTATCGCTAATTTTCCGGTGGTCAGCGTTCCGGTCTTGTCAAAGACAACTTGTTTGATTGTTCTGAAACTCTCTAGCGTGTCTCCACCTTTGATTAAGATGCCATTTTTGGCTGCGCGTCCAAGGCCCACCATCACAGCAGCCGGCGTGGCCAATCCCATGGCACATGGACAAGCGATTACCATCACGGCAATTGTTCGCATCATACTATCCTGCATGCTTTTGTCGAATGCAACATAGTTAATGACAAACGTCAATAATGCAATACCGATAACCAACGGCACAAATACAGCGCTGATTTTATCGGCTAGTTTTTGCATTGGAGGTTTTGCAGCTTGCGCCTGATTCACCATTTGTATGATGGTTGAGAGCGCTGTTTGCGAGCCAACGGCTGTTGCCTTGATTTTAATGCTACCATCTATTGCAACAGAGCCACCAACAACATTATCGCCGATTTGTTTTGAAACGGGAATGCTTTCTCCTGTCATCATACTTTCATCAACTTGTGCTTGCCCAAATAGTATTACGCCATCGATTGGAATTTGATCGCCGCTATTCACCAACACCCAATCATTCAAGCGGATATAGTTATTATCAACTTCGCATATACTTTCTTTCCCAATGCTATCAACGAGGATTAATTTCGCCTTCGTCTTTTGAAGCTTTATCAATGCTTTGATGGCAGCTGCTGTTGAACTCACTGAATATTCTTCCAAATAATTGCCAAGTAATACAAGTGTGATGATTGAAGCAGTCGTTTCAAAAAATAAATACGCATGCGCCTGCGTAGGATGAAGATACCATCCTGTGATACTATAAAAATATGCGGCACTAGCTCCAATGAATACTAAGACATCCATACTAAGAATGCCATTTCGGATTGAACGTAAGGCACTTCGTCCAAAATAGACGGCCCCGATTACATAGACTGGTGTGCACAAGATGAGTTGGAACCAAGGGTGATGTAAAAGAGGCCAACTCAAAAACATATGCGAGATCAAGGGAATCCAAAAGAACAGACTAATGAAAAATAAATATTTTTCTTTTGAATGAGAATGAACCACTTCTTCTTGGCCTTCATCTTTCTTCAAGATGGAATAACCCAACTGTTCAATTCCACTCAGTAATATGTCTACATTTATTTTTTCATCCACGGTAAAACTCAAATCACCGGTGGCCGAATTCGCTACTGCATTTTTTGCACCTTGTTTTGTTAAATAGGTTGTGATGGTTAATGCACAATTACCGCAGGTCATCCCTTCTACGTTGCGTTCTACAGTTTGTTCCATAGCACAAAGATAAGATGAATCGTAGTCGGATAGTATGATATAAGTTAGCTTACGACGATCAAATGAATTGAATAAATCGACTAGGTGTAAATATCCTACAACTGATTATCTTTACTTTATGGAACTAACTTTTTCGCTGGATGAAATTAATATTGTAGCAAAAAAAATATTAGCGACGTATCCTTCTGTTCGCTGCTTTGCTTTTTATGCCGATATGGGAAGCGGCAAAACAACATTGATACGAGCTTTATGTGATGAATTAGGCGTGAAGGACAATGTAAGCAGCCCGACGTTTTCGATTATCAATGAATATGAAATTGATCGCACGAAGCAGAAAATACATCATATGGATTGGTATCGGCTAAAAAATGTGCAGGACGCCATTGAAGCTGGTGTGCAAGATATGTTGGATGACAATACGAATTATTGCTTTATTGAATGGCCTGAGATTGCGCCGGAGTTGATTGATAAACGCGTGTTACGAATTTCGATTCAATCTACTTCGCCAACCACAAGACATTTGTTGATTGCGTAACTAGTATCTCAGTAAGCTATATTTTTTTAATAGATTTTTTATCAATCAATCCTTCCCTGCCGTCAGGTAATTGAACTAGAATGTAATTGTACTTTGCTGACGTTTTAGTTGTGATGTTCGTGTCGATTACTTTTACTTCGATGCCTTCGCTTACGAAAATAGGTTCTTTTTTAGTGGAGAAAGTGCACAAGGTTTTTGACTCAATGATAATGCCATGGTAGTGATATGTTTCATTGTACGCACTTGCTATCATCATACATAGGCAATAGCCCGATAGCACAAAGAGGGATATTGTAATACCCTGAGACGCGGCGAATGATGGTCGTGTTTTTTTAATAAAAAGAAGGAGAAAACTCAGTAAGAAAAAAGTCAACGCGAATAATGCCCATGCGTTCACAGTAAAAAGCTGATACATTCCTTGCCACCATCGAATAAAGAAAATATCCTGCACATTTTCAATCGGTTCCCTGATTCTTTTTTTTGCCAAGGAAAGATTGTCACTGTAATTTTTATTGTACTGAAGTTGTAATGCTTTTTTGTAGTTCCAGATGGCAAGACCTATTTTATTAAGACGGTAATACGCGTTGCCAGCATTATAATACAAATCGGCATAGCAATAACCGTCATGTATCATCTGCTGATAAAGTTGCGCGGCACTATCGTAATTCTTGTTGTGATAAAGCTGATTGGCTTTATCATACATGATATTGTTTTCTGCCTTGCTTTGTAAAGCAATCAGTAGCAATACGCTATATAATATGACTATGATTTTTTTCACGCTAATACTTCTTCTAATCGTCCTATTAATCTCAACGCATCGCTGTAGGTTTGATGCATTTTTAATGTACCGCTGTCAGGCGAATAAAGCGCCATTTCGCATTCCTTTGTTATCCTGAATATCTCATCCTTAGTCGATGAAGGTACATTTCGTTGTGTTAGTTTTTCGTCGGCAATTTCTTTTGATAAGTTTGATAATGGGATCGTCAGTTTGTCGCTCAGGTAAAGCCACACCGCTTTCGAAGTTTCTTCGTAGAATGAGCTTTGTGCGTGTTGCTTCAGATAATTTTCTGCTGAAGCCAAACGTTTTAGTGCTACCTTATTGGCCCTCTTGTTTCGGAACAGCACTGCATTACGTTGTAACGTGTCTTCTTTTCGTTTGAAGGCTACCAAGCCTATATAAGCAAGGATCGGCAACGCAAAACCGCCCCAGAATAATGGGTTATCGTGTAAGGTACTATCAGATGATTTTTTGATTACAGAAGGCTTGGAATGAATATCATGAATGTCTTTAAGCGATGTCCCTTTGGCAAACGAAGCGCCAGATGATTTTCCTGGTTTTACATGTAAGGTATAGGAAGACGTACTTAGCGTTTTGTATGAATTTGATGAAGGATCATAAAAACTAAATTCGGTCGATGGAATGATAAATGTGCCTGCCACTTTTGGCGATGCGCTGTATGTAAATGTTTTATATCCCGCAATGATGTTATTCGTATTCGTGATCGTATCATGTACCTCAGGATCATAGGCATCCAAATCTTCTGGGAATTTGAGGGCCGGTATTCCGATCAATTTTAAATTGCCTGAGCCACTGATACGTATTGTTACATTCACATTGTCATCCGTTGTTAGTTCAGTCTTATCGATATTACTCTCTATCGTATAGTTCCCAACAGCTCCGTCGAATGAGGGCGGTTTATTTTCTTTTGGAATATCGGATACATTGATGTTGATCGCTGTGCTTTTAAGTTTGACCGGCACGTCTTCATATCCATAGGATGTTGCAAAGGCACTTCCAAAGAAACCTCCGAATGGGTCATCCTGTTTGACTTTCTTTGCATTCAATACTTGCACAGTTCCTTCTGCTTCAGCAGGATCAAGAGAAAGTGTGCCTGTTTGGGTAGGGAACAAGGCAGATTTTTTTAAGACAAAAACCTGATATTCTTTTCCGTTTAATACTTCACGGGTTGGTTTAGGCGGTTGTGGAATTTTAAAATCCTGACTCCAGAAACCATTCAGCGATGGTAGTTTGGTAAGATTAACCTGCATGCCCATTCGCGTGTATAATTTATAAACCGCTGTGATTTGTTCACCAAGCGCCACATTTTTTTTGTCGACATCGACTTTGATGAAGATATTATCTTTTACATCTTCTTTGGATATCATTTCAGGTGCCTGGCCCTGAGGCTGCCCCTGACGAGGTAATTGTTGCTGCTGTCCTCCAAATGCTCGTTGCATCTGCTGCATCTGTTGAAGCATTTGTTGTTGTTGTCGTTGAATATCAGCAAAGGGGTCTTGATTAAAGAATGGGTCATCGAATGGATTATTACTGCGTTGTCGCGATTGATTTTGTTGTTGTGCCACACTTCCATCAATTACTTCGATGTTCACATCATTTGAACGATATGTTTTGCCATCAGCATAAGCGATACCACCCGGAATCATTAAGGAGCCTTTTCTCTTCGCTTTCAACACGTATGTCAATTCAAACGAAGACGTTCGTTCTCCATTCACGTACGATGTGCTTTGGCTTTGCATAGGGCCGCCAACCACATCAAAATCGTTCATTGGTGGCAACGAAAATTTTTGAACATTAGAAGCGTTCTGAATGGTGTATCGTACCTCAAACCTATCTTGAACGCCCACTTTTTTGGCCGCAGGCTGGGTTATGAATACCATTTCCTGGGCAAAGGCCTGCAACGATGCAAGACTAACAGTAACGAAAATAAGTAGGGTCTTCATATGAGAAATAAAACGAATAATCAGGAGAGCAAATGTATATTTTGCTATCATTTTTTCGGCGTTAAAACTATGTGAAAACTCTTTGGTTTTCAGCTCTTGACGGATAATCCAAGTGTATACAGCATGCGTGACATAAGCCAAGTTGATACGCCTATAAAGCGCAGTCAAGTGAGGCAACCTTAGCGCTGATAGACTGGCACTCTTAAGTCTGGTGCTTGTTGTCCGGTTGGGTCGCTATCTTCTTCAGTTGGATATATATGAATGTCCAAACCTGTCGCTTTTTTAAGTTCCTCTGAATAACGTCGAGGGTCAGCAAGGTTTGGATTGATTTCAACAGCTCTGTTAAAACAAAATGATGCTAATTTGTATTTGCGAATGCGAAAATAGACAACTCCTAAATTGGTATATGAGCCCGCTGCTCCTGGTGTGGCCTTTACGCATCGTTTGTAAAAATAAATAGCCGAATCAGGCATGAATTTTATCTCGGAATATACTTGCCCCAAATCGCCCCAAACCTCTCCGAATCTAGGATTGATTTCAACGGCTCGCTTGAGATATACCATCGCTTTCTCGGCAATTTGTATTCGCTGAACAGTATCCTTTTCTGCTAAGGCCTTGAGTAGCAAATCGTGTCCATAATGCCTGTTGTTTTGTGTGCTGTTGTATGAGTGCACAATATCAGTTGAGAATAGGGTGAGATTATCCTTCCAAGCCTTGTTTCTGTCAAACGTTTTGAACGAGTAAGCAAGCAGTATAACACAACCTGCTAGCAACATGGTCTTTGGATTAAGCAATGACCTTACACTGCTAAGCGAATTTTCTGATGAAGGCTCAGTGACGTCAGATTTGAGTTCGATCTTCAGTGCCTTCGCAATAAAATAGACGAGAGCAATACTGAATCCGAGGCTTGCGGCGTATAGAAATCGTTCCGCAAAAATACCGCCACGCATCCAAATGAATCCCAGGGCAGGCAAAAATGTAGCGAAGAATACAACCAACGAAAAACCCCAAATAGTCCTTTTTATAATTCCTTTGACCATAAAAAAAAGGAGTACGCTAAATAAGGCTAATCCTAGCAGGGCCATTGGGTCGGATAGCGATGCCGCTGGGATGACATTATACGAATAGTCGTATTTCAATGGATGAGGGAAAATGAGCAACTTGATGGCATATATCAATATGACCATACTACTCGGAAACTCTGCATCGATATAGGGGTAATTATTCAATTCGAAGAACGACTCCTGGTTGATACTTCCTAATATCTGATTTTTTTGAAAGTAAAACAGCAGCATAATAGCAATGAAAGGAACGGTTTTGACAATGCAGTCTATCACGCTTTTTTGCCTGAAAAAATAAAAACACGCGGGCAATAAAACAAGTAAGGTGATGGCTGTTTCTTTCGATAGAAAGGCAAGGTAGTAGATACATAATGAAATAAACAAATAGGTCTTTTTTGCTGAACCTTCATTGCGTAACATCATAAATAAGATAGAGAGGATACCAAGAAAACTGAATAATTCATCGCGGCTTTTTAGGTTACAGACAACCTCGGTATGTATAGGGTGTGCAATAAATAAAATGCATATGAGGAAGGGAAATAATTTCTTGTACTTGGGAAATAATTCCTGAAGAACTAATCCCAGCATGAACCCAGTACCAGCATAGAGCAATAAATTGATGAAGTGTGTGATATGAGGGTTGGAACCGAATAACTGATGCTCGATGGCAAATGTAATCAACGAGAAAGGTCTATAGTATCCCAATGAAAGGTTTGAAACATGCCAAAAGTCCACTGTCAATAATTCGCCTATTCCGCCAAAACCTTTTTGCACAAGCTGATTCGTTGTAATCGCAATGGCATCATCGAGTACATAACCATGTTGCAGTGTATTGGCATACAATAAAAATGCAATGGCGGCAATAATAGAAGGCCATATATAATCAAGTGGTTGTTGAAGATAGGGTTCAGCCTTCAGCCTATTTTTTGAATCTGACTCACGTTGTGCGACTTGGGGTGTCTTTTTTTGTTTCATAGCTCTCATTAAAATTGAACAGCCACAAAGCTATATAAAAAAATCATTCATTCAGGACAAGCCTGATTTCCTCTGAATCAGATTGAAATGGAAGGCAGACCTGAGGGGCAATAAAATGGCTGAAAATGATAATCCGTAAACCGAATTAAAATTCACAGTTCTTTGGTGTGCGAGGAAAAGGAATCACATCTCGAATATTACCCATGCCAGTTACAAACTGTACAAGACGTTCGAAGCCAAGGCCAAAGCCTGCATGCTTGCAGGTGCCAAAGCGACGTGTATCCAGATACCAGAACATATCTTCTGTTGGAATATCCATTTCTTGCATCCGTTGTTCTAGTTTATCTAGTCGTTCTTCACGTTGCGAACCGCCAATGATTTCGCCGATACCAGGTGCTAGAATGTCCATTGCGGCAACCGTTTTGCCATCCTCGTTCTGACGCATATAAAACGCTTTGATGTCTTTTGGATAATCAGTGACAATGACAGGTTTTTTGAAATGTTTTTCTACCAGATATCGCTCATGTTCGCTTTGCATGTCGATGCCCCAGTTTACTTCATACTGAAACTTCTTTTTCTTATACGCTGGTGATTGTAACAGAATT
>CAIRSV010000037.1 GCA_903881265.1 uncultured Bacteroidota bacterium | reverse complement strand
CACGAATGCACAAACATTGTGTATCAATACAGCCTTATTTAATATTGCTTATGCTGTAGGCGGCACAGGAAACAATGCAACAGTAGCAGGTTTACCAACAGGTGTAACCGACACCTATGCAGGTGGTGTAGTTACTATCAGTGGCAGTCCTTCCGTATCGGGTTTATATACATACACGGTAACAGCAACCGGAACATGCGCTAACGCAACGTCTACTGGTACTATTAATGTAACACCATTGCAAAATCCTTCGTTCTCCTACGCATCTTCAACCTATTGTCAGACAGGAGCAAATCCTTTACCAACCATAACTGGTGCACTTGGAGGAACTTTCAGCTATACCGGTCCAGGTACCTTGATATTAAATCCATCAACTGGTTTGGTGACGTTGATTGCTAGTAACCTTGGAACATATACTATTAAGTATGTGACAAATGGTCCTTGTCCTGATTCAAGCACATTTTTATTTACAATTAGTTTAGCACCAACTGCAGGTTTCACATATGCCTCAGCAAGCTATTGCCAAAATGGGATAGATCCATTACCTGTTTTTGCACCTGGTGCAAGTGCCGGTATCTTTAGTGCAACGCCAGCTACATTGAGTTTTGTTAGTACGGGTACAGGTCAGATAGATTTGTCTGCGAGTGCTTCAGGAACCTATACAGTAACTAACTTTATTGCCGCCGCAGGGGGTTGTGCAGCAGCATCTGCGTCTACAGTGGTAACGATTGATTCAACAACTATCTTAACAGACCCAACTAATCAGGTTGTTTGTGATAATTCACCAACAGCATCAGTAAACTTTGTGAGTACTGTTGCGGGTTCAACATACAGTTGGAGTAATGATACACCAAGTATAGGCTTAGCATCGAATGGTACAGGCAATATTGCTCCATTCATTGCCCAAAACACAACGTCTGTTCCTGTGGTTGCAACGATCACAGTAACGCCAACAGGTCCAGCACCAAATTTCTGTACAGGCTTATCTCAATCATTTACAATCACAGTGAACCCTCATGCATTTATCGACTTAACTTCAATTGTTGGCACGAATGCACAAACATTATGTATCAATGATGTCTTAGATAATATTACGTATGCTGTCAGTGGCGGTGGTACAGGCGCAACAGTAAGTGGTTTGCCTGCAGGTGTATTTGGTAATTTTTCAGGTGGTGTGATGACAATCAGTGGTTCGCCAACAGGCCCTGCTGGTGTGTATGCGTATACAGTAACAAGCACAGGAACTTGCGCACAAACAAGTGCGACAGGAACTATTACAGTGAGCCCTAACGCCACATTGACCTTAAGTTCACCAGTTGGCACGAATGCACAAACATTGTGTATCAATACAGCCTTATTTAATATTGCTTATGCTGTAGGCGGCACCGGAAACAATGCAACAGTAGCAGGTTTGCCAACAGGTGTAACCGACACCTATGCAGGTGGCGTACTTACTATCAGCGGTAGTCCTTCCGTATCGGGTTTATATACATACACCGTTACGGCAACTGGAACTTGTGCCAATGCGACAACAACCGGCACCATCAATGTAACGCCTTTACAAAATCCTTCATTCTCATATGCCTTGTCTACGTATTGTCAGACAGGTGCCAATCCAACGCCAACCATTACTGGAACAACGGGTGGTACGTTCAGTTATACGGGTGCGGGTACCTTACAATTAAATCCAACAACGGGATTAGTGATCTTAAACACAAGTAACCTCGGCACATACACTATTAAATATGTCACTGGAGGACCTTGTCCGGATTCATCAACGGTTTCCTTTACTATCACCACAGCACCGACTGCAGGATTTAGTTATGCAGCTGCTAGCTATTGTCAAAATGGATCAGATCCTTCACCTGTTTTTGCAGCAGGTGCAAGTGCCGGTGTGTTTAGTGCATTGCCAGCAACATTAGTATTTATTAGTACAAGTACGGGTCAGATTGATTTGTCATTGAGTCCAGCAGGAACATATACCGTAACAAATTTCATTGCAGCAGCAGGAGGATGTGCCGCAGCTACAGCAACAACAACAGTTACAATTGATCCGACAACTATTTTAACAGACCCTACTGATCAGGTACGTTGTAATAATGCACAAACATCGGCTGTCAACTTTATAACAACAGTTCCTCAGACGACTATTGCATGGACTCATAATGCAACGGCTGCCATTGGCATAGCCACTAGCGGTTCAGGTAATATACCGTCTTTTGTTCCTGTTAATACAGGTTCAACACCGATTGTTGTGACATTCACTGCCACTCCTACAGGACCGGCACCAAACTTCTGTACTGGCTTACCTCAACAATTTACAGTCACTATTAATCCTGACGCGAAGTTGACCTTAACGTCTGTGGCAGGTAGCAATGCACAGTCGGTTTGTATTAATACACCAATCACTACGATTACCTATGCAGCTGGTGGATCAGCCACTAACTCAAACATTGTGGGAGGTTTACCTCTTGGTGTATCAGGCGTTTACACTGCAGGTGTGATGACTATCAGTGGTTCACCGAGTGTGGCAGGTGCGTATACATATACGGTAGCTGCGACAGGAACTTGCGCTTCGACAACTGCGACAGGAACGATCACGGTGAATCCGAATGCGACATTAACGCTGACATCGTCTGCTGCATCAACGAATCAGAACGTCTGCAAATTTTCACCAATCACACCTATCACATATACTGTTGGTGCGACAGGAAATAATTCAACTGTAACAGGCTTGCCTCCAGGTATTACTTCAACAGGAACTACATCAGTGTCTATCAGTGGAACACCAAATGTTCCGGGTACGTATACGTATACGGTGACTGCAACAGGAACGTGCGGATCAGCAACGTCTACAGGAACGATCGTAGTGAATCCATTACAAGATCCAACCTTTACATATCCTAATCCTACTAACTGTCAGTTTGGAACAACGGCACCAAATCTATTGGTAACACCTGGTGGAACATTCAGTTATACGGGTACAGGAACCTTATCAATCAATACGTCAACCGGGGTTATTAATTTGGCCGCAAGTGCTGTTGGTTTATATACAATTAAATATGTAACGGCAGGTCCTTGTAAAGATTCAACAACCTTAGGTATTTCGGTTACGAATGCACCAAGTGCACAATTCAATTATGCATCGTCAAACTATTGTCAATCTGCTAGCAACCCGTCACCGATTTATAACGGACCACCAACACCTTCAAGTGGTGGTGTCTATACATCATCAGGCGGTGGATTATCATTGTCAGCAACCGGAACGATTAATTTATTGGCAAGTACGCCAGGTACATATAGCGTGTATAATACGATTGTTGCTTCGGGTGTTTGTCCTTCAGTGGCTGACACATTTGTCGTAACGATCACATCAAAACCAACGCTAAGTTTCGTTTCCTCTACACAGGCTGGATGTAATCCAAACTGCAATGGTACGGTTACCACAAGTGTTGCAGGTGGTAATGGCGTGTATAATTATACAATTGCTCCGGGTGGTGTGGTAAGCGCTGCGGGCGTTGCGTCATCATTATGTGCGGGCACTGTGTATACAATTACGGTCACTGACGGTATCGGATGTACAGGCACATTGACTGCTACAGTAACCACATCACCATCTCCTACCGTAACTGCAGTGGGTGTCAATACAAGTGCGCCGAGTGTATTTGATGGTACTGCATTGGCTACTCCAGCTGGTGGTGTTGGACCATATTCATTCTCTATCACAGGTATAGGCTCTCCGATAATCAATGCAGCGGGTGCCGCTAGTCAATTACATGGCGGTGCAATTAACTGTATTACGTATACGATTACTGTAACCGATTCGCGCGGTTGCACAGGTACAACGACGGTATGTATCTACGAGCCAGGTGCTTTGATTTGCAATCAAACGCATACAAATGTGTCTTGTTTTGGTGGTTCAAACGGAACACTACACGATACTATTTATAGTGGAACAGCACCATATACATTAGTAAGTGCAACAGGTCCATTAGGTCCTATCGTAGTTAGTCCGGCTGTTCCTGTCAATGTAATTGACGCAACAGGATTACCTGCTGGAAACTATACAGTAACCTGGAAAGATGCGGCGAATATTCAGTGTTCAAACATTATTACAATAACCGAACCTATCGTATTGTCATTCACTGTTCCGGTTATCAGCAACCCTTCTTGCTCTCCAGGATGTGATGGTACAATGTCGATAACTGCAACTGGTGGTACTGGTACTAAAGTATATGGTATCACGGCCCCTGTAGGTATGACTTGTCCAATTACGCAAAGCACAGCTGGTAACTTCAGTGGATTAGGTGTTGGTACGTATACGATATTGGTCACAGATGCCAACAACTGTACAAAAACAACCACTGTGCAAATCAATGCATCGACTAACCCAACTGTAAACTTGAATCATATTAACCCATTATGCCATGATAACTGCAACGGTAGTATTGTTTCGGCCGCAGGTGCTGGTACACCAGCCTTCACGTATGCTATTATCAGTCCTGCTGGTGCTGTTTGTGTTCCAACACAATCTTCACCTTCTTCAGGAAACTTCACAACATTGGGCGGTGGTACCTATACAGTTGTAGTAACTGATGCTAAAGGTTGCACGGTTTCTGGTACACAAGTTTTAGTAAATCCGGCTACCTTGTTTTTAAATACCCCAATAGTCTTATCCCCTTCATGTAATGGATCATGCAATGGATCTGTTACCTTAAGTGGTGGTGGCGGTACTCCTGGATATACGTATTCGTTGACAACGCCATTAACGACAAATGCAACGGGTGTGTTCAATTTATTATGTGCTGGAACGTATACTGTTTCTGTGAAGGATACTAAAAACTGTACGTCTTCAGGGACTGTTCTATTGATTAATCCTCCAATATTGACATGGACATCAGCCTCGCAAACCAATATCACCTGCAACGGAGCTGGCAACGGTAGCATCAGCACCGGCGCTTCAGGCGGTACAGGTACGATTGAGTATTCAAGAAATAACGGCGCAACGTATTTACCTTCCGGTAACTTCACATCGTTATCTGCAGGCACATATACGATCATTGCCAAAGATGCAAATAACTGTAGTATCTCTACAACACTTACGATTATCGAACCTCCAGTATTGACATTAGGTAATCCAACGATTGTTAATGTAAGTTGTAATGGTGCAAATGATGGAAGCATCAGTATTGCAGCCGGTGGTGGTACACCAGGTTATACGTATCTTTTGACGCCGACTGGATTGACAAATACCACTGGTAACTTTACCAATTTGTCGCCTAATACCTATGCTGTAAAAGTTACGGATGCTTCAGGTTGCACAAAAAATGTGACCGGCATTCTTATCACACAACCAGCGCCGTTGGTATTCACATTAGTGAATCATCAAGATGTGGCTTGCTTTGGTGATGCCACCGGAACAATCACCGCAAATACACAAGGCGGTACACCTAGCATCGTATACTCACTCATTCCAAATGTCGGTACTCAAGGGCCTACAGGCTTCTTCTCTGGTTTGACAGCAGGTACCTATACAGTAAACGCGACCGATGCAAATAATTGTATACTTTCATCAACTGTGACTATTACTCAAGGACCTCAGATTATCTTCCTCAATGTGACGATGTCTGAACCGATTTGTCATGGTGATGCGAATGGAAGTATTTCATTCACCGTCATCGGTGGTACGGGTCAATTGAAATATAAAATAAACGGCGGTCCATTGCAAACGGATAGCGTGTTCAATAATCTGATAGCAGGTAATTATGTGTTAACCGTTATTGATGCGTTGGCTTGTTCTAGAGATACTATGATCATTGTTACAGAGCCAGACCCGGTAGGAGCTATCATTAATTTGCAAGGTGCGAATTGTGTAGATTCTGAAGATGGTAAAGCAATTATTATAGGTACTGGCGGACGTGGCGGATACAAATACTACCTGACACCAGGATTGTACATCAATAAGTCAGGCATCTTTGTAGGGCTCCCTGCAGGTACTTATCTGTTGCGTGTTGTAGATACTTCTGGCTGTGAATACAGAACGAATATTACAATTAATCCACCTGCTAATCCGTTAGCGAATATCATTACCAAGCAAGACCTTGCATGTAATGGTGTTGGTAATGAAGGAACAGCCACTGCAAATGTTGCCGGAGGTATGCCACCTTATACGTATCTGTGGAGTACCAAACCACAACAGACCACGGCTCAAGCTAGTACACTTTACTTCGGATACTACGACGTCACTGTAACGGATGCTAATGGTTGCGAAGTGAAGGATACCGTCTATATCGAAGAAGGGCCATGTTGTGATGTGGCATTCATTCCGAACGCCTTCTCTCCGAACGGCGATCAGATGAATGATGAATTCAGGGTGCTTACAACAGCGGGTGTCCAATTAATTCAATTAGAGATTTATAATCGTTGGGGTAAACGTGTTTGGTCTACTGTCGATTACCGCAGAGGTTGGGATGGAACAATCGACGGTAAGGATGCTGCCATTGACACATACTATTATATCCTTCGATATAAGTGTACGAGAGATAATGGTACGTATACCAAGAAAGGTGATATTATTCTCATACGATAATTTTCGTCAAACTAATCATAAAATCCCGCATATCTTATGCGGGATTTTTTTTGCAAATACCAATTGCCGAATATCTTTGCCAATCAATTACGAATTATGGTAGACGCATTATTGGGCCTTCAATGGGGTGATGAAGGCAAGGGGAAAATTGTCGATTTTCTGGCAAACGATTATGCCATCATCGCACGTTTTCAAGGAGGACCTAATGCTGGACATACGCTGTATATCAATGATAAAAAAGTGGTATTACACACAATACCTTCCGGCGTATTTCATCCTAATCTGATGAATGTGATTGGCAATGGAGTCGTGATTGATCCCGTATCATTTCAACAAGAATGTGAGGAAATTGAATCGCATGGTATTGATTTGAAAAAGGTAATGATCATCAGCGAACGAGCGCATCTTATTTTACCTACGCATAAGGCATTAGATAAAGCCAGCGAATTAAGCAAAGGGCAAAATAAAATTGGGAGCACCCTCAAAGGAATCGGTCCAACCTATATGGACAAAACAGGTCGCAATGGTTTGCGTGTTGGAGATATCTTACAGAAAGATTTTAAAGAACGATATAACGCTTTAAAAGAAAAACATCGCACTATCCTACAACAAATGAATTTTGATGAGGATATCAATCAATGGGAAGAAGAATTTTTTGCATCCATTGAAGAGCTTCGTCAACATAAAATTGTCGGTGTTGAATTTTACTTGAATGAGAAAATAACGCAAGGCAAAAAAATACTAGCTGAAGGCGCACAAGGCACTATGCTTGATATCGATTTTGGAACCTATCCGTTTGTAACATCGAGCAATACGGTTACCGCCGGACTTTGCACCGGACTAGGAATCGCGCCGAAATGGGTTGATAAAGTGTACGGTATTAGTAAGGCCTATTGTACAAGGGTTGGTAGCGGTCCATTCCCTACCGAATTACTCGATGAAGTAGGAGACCTACTTCGAAAAACAGGAAACGAATTCGGATCAACAACAGGTCGTCCGCGACGCTGTGGTTGGATTGATTTGGTCGCGCTGCAATATGCTTGTATGATTAATGGCGTAACAGATCTGATTATTACAAAGGCAGATGTGCTTGACGGTATGGACCAAATTGGAGCCTGCACATCCTATACCATTGATGGCGTGAACACAAATCAGTTTCCTTACGATGTGACAAATAAAAGTATTGAAGCGAATTATGAATATATCAATGGCTGGGAAAAGAACCTAGCGGATTGTAAACTAGGCAGTGATTTACCTCAGTCGTTTCTTGACTTATCGGCTATCATAGAAGCAAAAACCGGAACAAGAATTTCACATGTGTCTAATGGTGTCGGAAGAGATCAGTTGATTCAGTTGATCAAATAAATGGATCAGATACGGTGAGCAATCAATCGTATGATGCACGTCTCGAATGAATAGAAAAGCACACGCAAAAAAAATTTATTTTTTATGGCAAAAAATTTTTCTTTTTGAAAAATATAATAAAAATTTACATTAGAAATTGTACATAGCATGAAAGCAAAACCTGAAAAAAAAGTAGCCGCAAAAAAAGCAACACCTAAGGCTGCTGCATCAAAAAGCGCAGCACCTAAAAAGGCAGCCGCAAAGAAAAAATCACCAGATGATGACGATGATGATTTTGATGATGACGATGAGATGATAACGCCGAAAGCAGGTGCTAAAAAAAGTGCATCAAAGAAAATAACTTCTGACGACGATGATGATGACGACGACGACGATTTCGATGACGAGATAGAGGAGGACGATGATTTCGATGATGAATTTGAAGAGTTTGATATGCCAGCATCAAAAAGCAAAATCAAGAAACCTAAAAAAAGTGGTGATGATGATGACGACGATTTTAAAATAGAAGATGATATTGAACTTGATTTATTTGACGATAAGTTTGATGACGATGATGACTTTTAATTCATCTCATACTTGATTATAAAAAACGTCAGCGAGTGTGCTGACGTTTTTTTGTAAAAGGAATTCCGCATCACTATCCGACATTAAGTTTAAATTACACGAGAATCGCTATTATGTTTAATTTACAAAGCCCCTATCAGCCTGCCGGTGATCAGCCAAAAGCCATTCAGCAATTGGTAGAAGGGGTTAATGCTCAAGAGAAACATCAGACATTACTTGGCGTCACAGGATCGGGTAAGACGTTCACTATTGCGAACGTGATTCAACAAACCAACAGACCTACATTGGTGCTCACGCATAATAAAACATTGGTGGCACAATTGTACGGCGAATTCAAGCAGTTTTTTCCTGACAACGCGGTTGAATATTTCGTTTCGTATTACGACTATTATCAACCTGAAGCCTATATGCCTTCAAGTGGTGTATATATTGAAAAGGATCTTGCAATCAATAGTGAATTAGAAAAGCTGCGACTTCGTGCCACCTCTAGTCTGCTATCTGGCAGAAGAGATATTATCGTTGTCGCCTCAGTGAGTTGCATCTATGGTATCGGTAACCCGACCGAATATGCGAATGGAATCATTCGTATTTCGAAGGGACAACAAATAGTGCGTAACTCGTTCTTGCACCGTCTTGTTCAATCGCAATATAGCAGAACGAATATCGAATTTGATAAGGGTATGTTTCGTGTGAAGGGTGATACGGTCGATATCAATTTGCCTTATGCCGATTTCGGTCTGCGAGTAATTTTCTTTGGGGATGAAATTGAAGAAATTCAGCGATTTGAAATTCCAACAGGTAAAAAAATCGAAGCCTTGGACGATGCCGCTATCTTTCCAGCCAATATGTATTTGGCTCCGCAGGATCAAATGAAAAATATCATTCATGAAATTCAGGATGAACTGTTTGCGCAGGTCGACTATTTTCAACAACAACATCAACCGCTCGAAGCACAACGTATCAAGGAACGTGTGAATTATGATTTAGAAATGATACAGGAACTTGGCTATTGCAAAGGCATTGAAAATTATTCGCGTTTCCTGGATAGACGTCAACCGGGAACAAGACCGTTTTGCCTGCTCGATTATTTTCCGCAAGATTTCTTATTGGTGCTAGATGAAAGCCATGTGACGCTTCCGCAAATCAGTGGCATGTATGGTGGTGATCGTGCCCGAAAAATTAATCTCGTCAACTACGGCTTTAGGTTGCCATCTGCCTTGGATAATCGCCCCTTGAATTTTTCGGAGTTTCAACAGATGATCAATCAAGTCATTTATGTAAGTGCCACGCCAGGAAAATATGAATTGGATATGACGCAAGGTGAATTTGTTGAGCAGGTAGTAAGACCAACAGGGCTCCTCGATCCTCCAATAGAAGTGAGACCTAGCATCAATCAGATTGATGACTTGTTGGATGAAGTAGATAAACGCGTGGGTATGGGTGATCGTGTATTGGTCACAACGCTCACCAAACGACTCTCAGAAGAACTAGCCAAATACCTTCATAAGATTAATGTAAAATGTAAATATTTGCACAGCGAAATTGATGCATTGGAACGCGTTGAAATATTACGCGATTTGCGTCTTGGAAATATCGATGTCTTGATTGGTGTGAATCTCTTGCGTGAAGGATTAGATTTGCCCGAAGTATCGTTAGTCGCCATTTTGGATGCCGATAAGGAGGGCTTTCTTCGTGATGAGCGATCGCTTACACAAACCGCAGGACGAGCAGCGCGTAATGCACAAGGCTTGGTTATCTTTTACGCCGATAAGATTACAGGTAGCATGCAACGAACGATGGATGAAACTAATCGTCGAAGAGAAAAACAACTGCTATTTAATTTGGAGCATCATATCACACCGACCACGATTAAGAAATCAATCGGTGAAATTTTAGATCAAGGAGCGGTGCTTCAGGTAAAAAATTATGATAGTTCCAACAAGTATGCTCTGCAAGATGAAGCGCCTATTATTGCAGCAGCAGAACCTGCGGTGTCATACTCAAATCCAAAGGAACTTGAAAAAGAAATTGTCGCTGTTAAAAAACAAATGGAGAAGGCCGCTAAGAATCTCGACTTTATTGAAGCTGCCCGATTGCGCGATCAGATGATGGCATTGAAGGCCAAACAAAAATAATGTTAGTGCGCGTTATACCAATGAATGAATTCAAGAGTTGGTTTTTTTGCGTTTGCTTTTAATCCGACGCCACCTCCGATCATTCCACTACCAAACGCAACGCCGGCTCCGGCTACGAGCAAGGCATTATTAGTTGTTTGATCGTCACGAATCAATGCGCCTACTAAGGCTACAAAGAGACCTCCGATTGTAACAGGTACGCCAGCTATAATACCGGTTATGATCATCGCATTGCCGCTAATGCGTTTCGTATTTTCTTCTTTGATTTGAGTGGCAAGACTCTCATTATCGTAGATCATTGGAGTCAAATTATGAAGAGAATAGACCACAGGTTTTCTTCCCTCAGTTTCGATATAAACGGTCTTTCTAAGATTGCCATGTCGGTCTGTCAGGGTGTCTCTATCGTGTAATGCATACACATTTATTTTTCCTTTCACAACTTGCTTATAAAGATGTCTTCCATCACAGTTGTAATAATAGTTGTCATTGAAATAGGCCGCATTAATTTCAGTGATAGTATAGTCAGTTTTATCTGCAGTTACCCATCGCCATTGAGTGATATCATCATTGTTGACAATCAAATCACCCTTATAGTATATGGTGTCGTTGGATGTTGTAACGAGATATTGCTGAGCCGATTGCGCAATGGATGCAAATGGAAGTACTAGAAGGAACAAACATATTTTCATATACTAAAGGCACTTTAATTATTTGCTATGCCTACACCATTTCGCCGGCCTTCATCTTCTCAGCATTTTCGGCAAACTGAAGTGCGTCAAGCATTTCCTGAATATCACCATTGACAAAGTTATCCAATGAATAAATTGTCTTGTTGATACGATGATCGGTAATGCGTCCCTGCGGCCAATTGTATGTTCTGATTTTAGCAGAGCGGTCGCCACTGCTTACAAGTGTCTTACGACTATTAGCGATCGCTTCCTCGTGCTTACGTACTTCCTCTTCATACAGTTTTGTGCGCATCATCGTCGTAGCTTTATCACGGTTGCCAAGCTGTGTACGTTCGGTTTGACATGTAATAACAGTTCCAGTTGGAACGTGGGTAAGGATGACCTTCGTTTCAACCTTGTTTACATTCTGACCACCTGCACCACCGCTTCGGGCTGTTTCCATTTTTAAATCAGAATCCTTTAATTCGAAATCAATTTCATCTGCTTCAGGCATCACAGCAACAGTTGCTGCAGAGGTATGTACACGGCCGCTTGCTTCGGTATTTGGTACCCGCTGCACACGATGTACACCGCTTTCGTATTTCATGACACCATATACATCTTCGCCAATAATTTCAAGGATGACCTCTTTGTATCCGCCTGCTGTGCCTTCGTTTTCATCGACCAGAGCCACTTTCCATCCTTTGGCATCAGCATACTTCATATACATACGCATCAAGTCGCCAGCAAACAAGCTCGCCTCATCGCCACCGGTTCCTGCACGAATTTCCATCACGACATTCTTTTCATCTTGAGGATCTTTCGGTATCAGTAATTGACGGATAGTTTCCTCCAACGAATCTTTTTGTATTTCAGAATTGACAAGATCTTCCTTCGCCATAGAACGTAACTCCTCATCATTTTCAGATTCAAGTACTTCCTTGCCAAAGGCGATGCTATCCAAACAATTTTTATATTGCTTATACACATCCACAATTTTTTCGAGCTTACGGTATTCCTTGCTCAATTGCGAAAAACGTTTTTGATCACTGACAATATCAGGGTTGGTGAGCGATACGCCAATATTATCGAATCGGCCTTTAATGGCTTCTAACTTATCTAACATAGAGCCGCGAAGATAAGGACAATGATACAATTCGACAATATGATAATTGAACAGCAGAAGCATTCGTCATTTTGTACTCTTGGTTTCCGAAATTCAAATCAACAAAATCGACTATTGATGTATTTCGTATCGGCTGGATGGAGTGTTTTATGTGTGCACCTATGTAAGGATTTTCAACGATAGTAAATAAGTTATTGAGCAAGACAACCTACAATTAATGGAGAGGTGCATTTTATTCAAGCATACCTAATCCTTCTCTAATTACTTCAGGTGGATTTTTAGTGCAATCAACAATCGTAGAGGCTATAACGCCACCGGGTCCACCATCAATCACAATATCCACGAGATGCCCAAATTTTTCGTGCATTTCTGCTGCATCAGTATATGGGATTTCATCATTATACGGAAGGGAGGTACTTAATATCGGATGGCCAAGTTCGTTGATGATGGTTCTGCAAATTTCATTATCAGGAACTCTAATACCCACCGTTTCTTTTTTGGTGCGAAGTAGCTTGGGTGTTTTTTTACTTGCCGGCAGGATAAAGGTAAACGCACCAGGTAAGTATTGCTTTAGGAAACGGTAAATAGGCGTATCGATCGATTTGGTATACTCGCTTAAATGACTAAGGTCTGCACATATAAATGATAGCAATGCCTTTTCGGGTTGAATATGTTTAATCTGACATATTCTAGTGATAGCCTCAGGGTGTTCAATACTACAACCCAATCCGTAAATGGTATCTGTGGGGTAAATGATGATACCACCTTTACGAAGGCAATCAAGAACTTGCTTGATTTTACGCTCATCTGGATTTTTATGATGGATTTCTAGTAGCATGCACGCAAAGATACAAGCTAGGTTGATTATCTTCGCCAATCAATGATTCAACTCCCTGCCATAAACAGAGCTTCACTGTGGTACCTTATCGTGGTACTAACTGCGGTTTCGTTTACGTGGAGTGAGAGGCTTAGTTCGATTGGCGTGATATTACTTGTAGCACATTGGCTATTTGATAGTCATCTGCTCATTAAACTTTCGTCCTGTTGGTCGCGCCTTACAACGTCACGATTACGGCCTATCACACTGCTTCTTTGGTCTTTTTTTCTGCTGCATGTGCTAGGTCTTTTATGGAGTCAACACATAGCGGAAGGATGGCAAAGCATTGAAGTGAAACTTACATTATTGATTCTTCCTGT
>CAIRSV010000036.1 GCA_903881265.1 uncultured Bacteroidota bacterium | reverse complement strand
CCTTTTTAGAAATTTAAGAATGCAAACCACAGAATAATTTCTGACATCACACAACTACAGATCATTTCAAAATCACAAGCACGCGTAATTAATGTAATTTTACCGAACCGATACACGAATACAGACTTGAAAAATCAACAAGTGCAACAAAATACGTGCAGCATCTACCTGATACTGCTTATACAATCAAAGCAATTTCGATAACACTATTCTTGAACATCTATTATTTGCGTTCACCATCCGCATCCAATTCAACAATCTTGTACCCCATTTTAATCAATGATGGCGCAATCTTATCCTTATCACCTGCAAACACAATATTCATTTTAGAAGGATCCAACCATTTCTTTGTTGTTGCATTGATTGTAGCGGCCGTCGTGCTTTGTAATAACTTATTTTGTTTCTCTACAAAATCAGGTTTTAAATTATATTGAAGAATATTCACTAGAAAACCAGCCTTCTGAAATCCAGTTTCATATTTCCGTGCATCACTTTGTCCCAAGGCATTTTTCATAAAACTAAGTTCTTCTGCAGTAACGCCATTTTTATAATACGATTCAAATTCCTTCATCACTTCCACTAAGGCACTATCTGTTGCCGGTGTTTTGATACCAGAAGAGAACGTAAAATTACCCGTGTAATCATTTCCGCTAAAACTGCTTCGAGCTCCATAAGTCCATCCTTTATCTTCTCTCAGATTCAAATTGATACGACAATTAAAGGCACCGCCTAATGGAAAGTTCGCCAGTTCGCATTGATGATATTCGCCTAATGCATCATATTTCAAATCGGTCACATAACCCACTCTGAATTCTGTTTGCGCTGCTTTCGGAATGTTTACAATATACACAGTTTTAGCATCTGAAGGCAGCGATGCAGGCAACAACGTAAATTTCACTTCTTGGTCATTCAATTGGTTCAAGCGGGTTAAGATATTCATTGACTCATTATCTTCAATATCACCAACGACAACCACTTTCATTCCTTTACGACTTATGTAATTTTTATAATACGCTTTGATATCATCTAATGTGATATTGGTAACTGACTCTACTGTGCCAGAACTAGGTAAACCAAGTATATTAAATTTACCGTAATTAATTTTCGAATAGGCAATGTTGGCTACATTAACGGCACGAGTCTTTGAATTCTTGATACTTTCAATGCGTTGATTTTTGATACGGCTAAATGCTTCTTCTGTAAATTTAGGTTGCAACAAACGCTCTCCCAGCAATTCAAGCGTAGCCGCTAAATTCTTCTTTAAACAACGAACAGTCACTCCTGTTTCATCAATATCAGTTCCGAATGAAATTGAACTTCCTAGTTTATCCAACAGAACAGACATTTCTTCTGAGGTATGCAGCTTAGTATCTTCCTGCATCATCGAAGCGAATAGTTGCGACACACCTGCCTTCGATAAATCATTTTGTTCTACAAGTCGTCCACCTTTAAATCCAAGCGAAATCACCACAACAGGAAGCTCATTTGTCTTAGCCGATAGCATTCTCATACCTTCTAAATCTATTTGTTTGAATTTTGGTACTTTAATCGTAGGATTCGTTCCGGAAGCTGGCTTTTTACTTCTATCAAATTTATCAGTCGCCTTGGTGTATGTCAGTTTGTTGTAGCCATAATCAGGAGCCGTATAACCTTCTTTTGCAACCGTATAATTATCTTCGCCTGCTTTCAATAGTTCAGAACCTTTGGTCATCACACTGAGGATCACCATTGGTTTATTTTTGATGTATTGGTTATACACCCTGATGACATCTTCTTTTGTAATCGCATCATATCGTTTCAATTCAGTCTTAATATAATTGGCATTCCCAGTGTATGTTTGAAACGCAGCAAGTTCAGACACCTTACCACTAACGCTTTCCAAGCCATAGATTGTTTTCGCTTCATGCGACGATTTAAACTTTTCAATATCATCATCGCTAACACCTTTTATTTCAAATTGTTTGATCGCATCTTTCACTTCCTTTTCCATATCAGCAAGCGACGTGCCAGATGTTGGCATAATTTGAAATTGAAATGAGCCCGCTAATTCATCAGTACCATTTGATGTACTCGCGCTCAATGCTTTTTGTGTTTTTACCAATCGTTGATACAAAATTGAATTGTTATCTCCACCCAATATCTCTGCCAAGCAATCTAATGCGGCTTCATCTTTGTGATACGCAGCCACAGTAGGAAGGGCGCAAACAAGCATTGGCAATTTGGCATAATTATCAACCATCGTCACATAGCGATCGCTCTTGATAATAGCTGCCGGCAATACGGTCTTTTCAACTTTAGGGCACTGCGGTATAGAACCGAAATATTTTTCAACGAGCTTCACAACTGCTTTGGTATCAACATCACCACCGATAGTCAACACAGCATTGTTGGGACCGTACCAACGCAGAAAGAAGTTCTTAAGATCTTGCACATCCACGCGGTTCAAATCTTCGACATACCCGATAGTAAGCCACGAATAAGGGTGTCCGTATGGATACATATTTTTAGACAATGTCTCCTGTACTAAACCATAAGGTCGGTTGTCATAATTTTGACCACGTTCGTTTTTAACTGTTGAACGTTGTACTTCAAATTTTTGTTGTGTCACCGCATCCACCAAAAAGCCCATACGATCTGACTCAAGCCACAACATTTTTTCAAGTTGATTGCTTGGCACTGTCTCGAAATAATTCGTGCGATCGCGATTGGTTGATCCGTTTAATGTGCCACCCGCTTCTGTGATAATTTTAAAATGCTGTTCATCAGCCACGTGATCGCTTCCCTGAAACATCATATGTTCAAAAAAGTGAGCAAAGCCCGACTTCCCAATTTCTTCACGTGCAGAACCTACGTGATAGGTCACATCAACATGCACCAAAGGATCACTGTGATCTTCGTGCACAAGCAGTGTTAAACCATTCGGAAACTGGTATTTTTCATATGGGATAACAACTTCTGACGGATTAGTCTTTGTGACTTTTTCAATCAATTTGGCTTGCGCATTGGCAACTTGGATAGAGACAACAGCAAGTGCAGTCAGTGTAATATGTTTGATCATGAGTGTAAATTGAGCGACTAAGATACAAGTCAATTACAAATAATCAAATTCTGTTATTTCTTTATTCAAAGACACACAGATGCAAACACGAATCAATGCTTGGAAAATGGGTAAATCAAAAGGAATACGTTACGTGATGAGCAACAATTATCGTGCGAAATTAAGACGCACCATATTTGAATGGAGAGCCTAAGATTGCATACAGAATGGCTAAGACAACAATAACCCCTATACCAACGCTTAAGATTAAGATAGTACGTTTTTGCGCAATCGTGACAGCTTCAAGTCGATGCATTTCACCAAGCCTATTCACGGTATTTTCAATTTTATTGAATGCTGTTTCTCCTTTGATGATATAATCGTAGGCGCCATTACGCATACTTTCAAGTGCCACATTAATATTATCTTCACCCGTGAACATAATGACTTTGGTAGCCGGACTTAATTTCTTGATTTCCTTCAATACGTCGATACCATTTTTAGCCGTTGGATTATTCGAATTGAGATGATAATCTAACACAATCATTTCAGGTTTAAAAATAACTAGATCTTTCAAGGCTGCTTCACCATCTGAATAGGTTTTCAATGTGAACACATAACGCTCATTCAGATAATCCTTAATCATCTCGGTTTGCACAGGATCATCATCAATCACAAACATGTGGCGTGAATTTTCAAGGGACAGATTATCTCCGGTTACGATATTACTTTCAGACATAGTTCAAAATTTTCCGAAAGTTAAACAAATAGATCAATATCTGAAAATATGTCATCAAGAATTATGGGCAGAAATTAAATTAGTGAAATTAATATCATACTTTTTTCAGCGCATTCGCAAATACCAAAACTATGTTGGGTAATGAACGCGAGCATTTCGTCACGATTCTCATTGCGATATAGGTTGGGAACAAACATAGCGTTATGTATAAAGACCGCCGTTGATAGAAACAACCTGACCTGTGATATATGCCGCGTTGACAAATGCTAGAAATCCGACTAAGTCTGCCACTTCCTCGGGCTTCCCAAATCGTTTCATTGGAATCATTTTACTGAGTTCAACTGCATCTAAATCGGCGGTCATATCTGAACTGACAAATCCAGGCGCCACCGCATTGACAGTAACATTGCGTTTGGCTATTTCCTGTGCAAGTGCTTTCGTAGCGCCAATCATACCTGCTTTCGCGGCGCTATAATTCACCTGACCAGCCATTCCTTTTAAACCACTAAGCGAGACGATATTTACGATTCGGCCATATCGGTTCATCAACATTGGGTTCAATACCATCCGAGTGACATAAAACATCCCCTGCAAACTTGTATCAAGAACAGTATTCCATTGCTCATCGCTCATAAATGACAACAGCGTATCTTGACGGATACCGGCATTATTCACTAAGACTTCGATGACCTTCTCTTTTCCGGCAGATTCAATCCATTGGCCAAGCGTATGTTCGATTTCGTCTTTTGAAGACACATCAAATTGTAGAATTTCTGCCTTGACTTGTTTGGCTTCGCAGAGTTATTTTGTGCTAAGCGCTTCAGCTTCGTTACTTTTATAATTAATGAGAATGTGATAGCCCATTTCGGCTAATTTTACACATATACTGCGACCGATACCGCGACTTCCGCCGGTAACTAATGCATATTTTTCCAAGATAGTTTAAATTAAAATTCGTAAAAATTCTCAAATCGATTGTATCGATCTTCTTCCGTCACAGAGAAAATATAAGCCAACTGAATACCAAAACTTTTGTTTCGCGTGATAATAAATTGTGGATTGATATCTGACGTACTTAAATCATAGAAAGTACAAACGTACATCCCTTTCTTAAGTTCGAAACCTGCTTTCAATTTGATACCAGCGTCCCATGGCTTTATCTGATCTGTTTCCGTATTAGTGCCTACTCTTAATTTTCCATTTTCAATATTAAATCCATTGCTGTTATAAGTATGTTTTGAAAACAGCAGTTTACTCAAATAAGGCCCAGCCCCTACAAAGGCGAATGCGTTATGAAGATCAATCTTATAGGTCATCACAGCGGGTAGTTCAAGATATCCTAAGTCACTTTGATACTCTTCGGTAATATCCTGACGTTCGGTTTTGTAATAACCTCCCTTATGCGTGTATAAAAGCTCTGATTGAAGACTTACATTTTTTGTGATAACCAAATCAGATAAGATGCCGAAATGATAGCCCATTCGACTTTTAAAAAGCCCATCATACCGATACGTATTTGATTTGACTACCTGACGGTTAACATTAAACCCGCCTGTAGGACCCACTCTGAATTGAGCATTCAGATTAGCGCTATAGGCACAAAGAAATAAAAGGATAGAAAAGACGATTTTTCTGTTCATTAAACTGGATTTGGAGCGTAATTTACTAACAAAAAATATGTTTTTCTAAAAAAAACATATTTCATTTTTTAATTTATACATTGAATTCTACCGGAACTAATTGTCTTTCCGTTGGCTTTGACCGTGAGAATAAATGTTCCAGAGAGTTTTTTAGAAGGCGTTAATTGAAACTCATTTGAAGATTTAGGCAACACATTCAATGGAATCTCTCGTCCAGTAAAATCGGTCAGATTAAACGTGAGCTGATTGACTGTATTTGAAAGATTGACATTAAATACTTCAGTGGTAGGATTAGGATAAATTATCATACCCGAAACCAATTGCGAACTGACATCTTCGCTAGCCGTTACAAGAGATGCCAAATAAGAACCATAGCCCACGGGCGAAGAGCCATTTGTCACAAGACTAGATACACTCGCTATAGGTTGATGTTGGCCCGGCATATACCAATTATACATCGTATTGATATAGCTATACATAATACCTAATCCTGGTAACGAATCGGTATAGGTTTGCACCGTTCGCACACGAAGCACATTGCCAAAGGTTCCCACAGGAAGAATCACCGTACCGTATCCGTCTGCCAACACATGTGATGTGCCCTGACGAAAAAAGGTAAGTCCGTTATCAAATGAATTAGCCCAAGTATCAGTCAATGAATCACCCAATTGAAATGGAAACTTTAACAATTGTTCGGTATTAGAATAGGCATATTCTACACCTGCCCCAGTGTTGTCCATACCAGTAACTTCAAGAGATGATGCATTCCCTTTATAATACAAAGTTGATGTCAGGGAATTCAGTTTAACGGAAGAAGCCGGAAACAAACTACCCGATGCTGACATACAAGCATACGTGGTGGAATTGGTCGCTGAAAAAGTTGAAAGGTCCCAAGTTTGATTAGCACCAGCAGAACCGATATTGACAGCGCCATTGCAATTCGCAACGATAAATACATCGCCCACTGCAGGGCACGTATTCGACGAATCCAAGACGGGTTGAGCGATCGACAATATATTCATCAAACAGAGCAACAATAACAGGGTACTATTTTTTTTCATGGTTATTTTTTTTGAGGTTTTAGTATAAATCATTCGCACTTAACTATTTTCGAACACTCGCCAATTCTTCATAGCGCGCCTTGGGTTCGTCAATAAAAACAGGCCCCATGTTACGAATTGTATCATACACACTTTTCGTAACCGGTGATAATTTCATTTGGAAGTTGATACCGTTCTTCATTATTAATTCTGTACTGAGCCATTGGACCGAAGCCGGTATTGATGCCGTAAATCAGTTTTTTTTCTGAATACTCTTTCAGAAATTTATAACATTTATCGAGCTCTGTGATAGCAGATTTGTTTAGCACCACCGTGGCATTTTCATAGACAATCTTATAAAACTCTTTGAGAGTGAGATCGCCACCTGTTATTTCTATCTTCATACCTATTTTTCTAGCTTCAAAAATAGACATTTGAAGCAGGAAATGAAATATAATTTACAAAATGAATGTTTTGACTAAACGTTGTTGTTATACTTTAAGAAACCGAGTTTTACGTATCCGCTGCTACTTCGCCAAATCAAGATTATTCAATCAGCTTTTAGTAAATCAAATCAACATCAGTTTATGCCACTTTCAAATATGAATATTTCGATTTTTCAATCTTGTCTTTTGCGTAAGACAATGTCACCTTAAATACCTTTTTTGTTTTATCACTTGGCAACTCAAACATGGCATCTGTCATGATAAGTTCGCATATAGAACGCAAGCCCCTACCCCCTAATTTAAATTCAATCGCCTTCTCCACAATAAAATCGAGTGCATCATTATCAACTTCGAGTTTGATGCCTTCGTATCCGAACAATGCGTTGTATTGCTTTATCAAGGCGTTTTTCGGTTCAGTTAAAATTCTTCGCAACGCATCAGCATCGAGCGATTTTAAGTAGGTGACAACGGGCAATCGACCAAGCAACTCAGGAATCAGTCCATAACTACGCAAATCCTGGGAATTCACGTATTGAATCAAGTTATCCTTGTCTAAATTAGCTTGATCATTGGTACTTTTAAATCCGATAGACGAAGTGGAAATTCGACGTGCAATCATTTTATCAATCCCTTCAAACGCGCCTCCACAAATAAATAAAATATTCTGCGTATTCACCTTGACCATTTTTTGATCGGGATGTTTTCGACCGCCCTGTGGAGGAACAAGCACTTCTGCGCCTTCCAATAATTTGAGCATAGCCTGTTG
>CAIRSV010000035.1 GCA_903881265.1 uncultured Bacteroidota bacterium | reverse complement strand
CAAAACTGTTTATCCATAACAGAGGACGCTTCATTAAAAAAATGAAAGCCAACTCCATCGCCATCTTCCACGCCCATCCGAATCTGCCTGAAAACGGCGATGCGCAATATCATCTGAAACAAAATTCAGAAGTGGTGTGGCTTTCAGGTGTGGTGCAAGAAAAAACAATGGTGGTCTTGTATCCCGATAATCTTGACAAGACCTATCGCGAAGTCTTAGTGATTCTTCGTCCGGATGAAGTGCTTGAGAAATGGGAAGGTCATAAACTCACGAAGACAGAAGCCACCGATATTTCAGGTATTAAAACTGTTATCTATCTCGATCAGCTAGATGCCATGTTGCAAGCATGGATGCATCATGCCGACTATGTGTATCTCGACACCAATGAAAACGACCGCTTAGATAGCAGCATCCCTCGCATCGACCTGCTATATGTACACGACCTAATGCGACGATATCCTTTACATAAATATGAGCGTGCTGCGCTGCTTATGAAAGAACTTCGCGCTATCAAATCAACGTATGAAGTCGAGGTCTTGCAACAAGCCGTTACTATTACACACAAGGCGCTGATGCGTGTTTGCAAGTTTATCAAACCGGGTGTGATGGAACACGAAATCGAAGCCGAAATCACGCACGAGTTCATCCGCAACCGTGCTACTCGACACGCCTATGGTTGTATTCTTGCCAGCGGCGATCGCGCGCGCATTCTGCATTATGTCGAAAACAATCAAGAATGTAAAAATGGCGAATTGATATTAATGGATTTTGGTGCCGAGTATGGCAACTATTGCGCAGATCTTACACGGACTATTCCTGTCAATGGAAAATTCAGCAAACGTCAGAAAGAAATTTATGATGCGTGTTTGGCTGTTCATCTTCACGCAAAAAAAATGCTGAAGCCGGGCAAGACTTGGTTAGAAATAACAGCCAGTGCCGAAGAAGAAATGAACAAACAATTACTAAAAATCGGCCTCCTTAAAAAAGAAGATATCAAAAACGAATCGCCAGATAATAGAGCCTGCCGTAAGTATTTTTATCACGGCCTTGGGCATCATCTAGGATTGGATGTGCACGATATCGGCACACGCAATACTGCCATCAAAGAAGGTATGGTATTCACAATCGAGCCGGGCATCTATGTGCAGGAAGAACAAATCGGTGTCCGTATCGAAAATAATTTCTGGGTCACCAAAACTGGCAACAACGATTTATTCAGCGCTATGCCAATCACAACCGCCGAGATTGAAGCTGCAATGAAAAAATAATCTTGCACAAGATCACAGCTATTCGTCTTAAACTAATAAACACAATGAAGGTACACAACCTGTTTCTTTTTTTATTCGGACTACTTTTTGCGACACTGAACATCAAGGCTCAGTTTAATGTGAATACGATGTCTGTCAATGCAGACACAAATAAACTCTATGGCTCACTGACGCTGCCGATGACCGACAAACCTTGTCCGGTGATGCTCTTCATTGCAGGCTCGGGTCATACCGACCGCGATGGCAATCAAGAAAATATGCGCACTGATGCGTATAAACAACTCGCCGAAAAACTAACACAAAAAGGAATCGCAACGCTTCGATACGACAAACGCGGCGTAGGCGAAAGCGTGTTTACTATGTATGAAGAGAATCTTCGTTTTGATCAATTTATCGATGATGCGGCATTATGGATCGCGGCATTAAAAAAAGATGAACGCTTCACTAAGGTCATTGTAGCCGGACACAGCGAAGGCTCACTCATAGGCATCGTTGCGAGCGAACATGTCAAACCGAATGCCTTTATCTCAATTGCTGGCGCGGGTAGAAGTATCGATGAAGTATTGAAAATACAATTGAAAGATGCAGTGCCCGATTC
Organism: uncultured Bacteroidota bacterium; assembly: GCA_903881265.1. Lineage (GTDB taxonomy): Bacteria > Bacteroidota > Bacteroidia > Chitinophagales > Chitinophagaceae > OLB11. The sequence goes on along the minus strand of CAIRSV010000035.1, from coordinate 936 downwards.
AAATTATTTTATCAAATGTTGCAAGTATCTTGATACGCTAAAGAGCGGTCATATGTTGGTGGCGCCTGATTCGGCTTTGTTCTCCTTATTCAGACCCAGTATACAACCTTATATGATCAATTGGATACAATACAATCCATGTGTTGAGATTAAGAAACTAAAAATGCCTGTATTGATTTTGCAAGGCGAAAACGATATTCAAGTGGCAACCGATAATGCGAACTTGCTAGCAGGCGCTAATACAAAAGCAGTCATGACGTTTATTCCCGGAATGAATCATGTCTTAAAATTAGCAGATAAAGACAGGTTTAAAAATTTCTCAACATATTCCGATCCCAATTTACCTGTGGTAACAGAACTGATTGATGACATAGCCGATTTCATTTTAAATAACGTCAAGTAATGTTATTTCGAAGACAGGGAAATGCCATCTAATCGTACTCGTTTCAAATCAATTAGGTTAGAACTATTCGTATTAAAATTCGTTACCCGGTTCTGTACAAAGTGCATCACCTCGTCATAAAATAAAGGTACACAGGGTGCCTCCTCAATGATAATACGATCCATCTGTTGAAATGCAGCAATCTTCTTTTGTTCATCGCGCTCAACCAAACATTGTTCATAAAGCTTATCAAATGCTTCATTCTTGAAACGGGTATAGTTTGGCGGTGCCGTATTTTTTCCATAGAACATAGTGAGATAACATTCAGCATCGGGATAATCGGCAATCCATGTCGCCCAGAAAAAATTGGCGTTCGAATTACTCATTTGTTCGCGCAATAAGGAAGGTTGCAAAATTTCTATTTTCACATCAAGGCCTATGTCCTTTAATTGTGATGCGATGAAGGTGCAACGATCGGCGTAATTATCATTCGACAACAACGTGATTGATGGGATATAACCCATTGCCTTCTTGACTTCAGCCAATAACTGCTT
>CAIRSV010000034.1 GCA_903881265.1 uncultured Bacteroidota bacterium | reverse complement strand
ATTCCAATCATTTTTAAATCCGCAGAAAAAAAATTGGTTCGCTTCACCCATAGTTTTTATTTGCTTCATACAAGTATATCACATCATTGAGAGATCCAAGAAACGTTCAACGTCAGCCTTTATTAAATACATCTCTATTTCAGGAATAGCATCGAGTATTGGCATTCACCTAAACCGGCCACCAAACTTAGCTCGCATTAATCATCTTCTATCAATCAAATTCTACAACTCAATACCTATGCCCACCATCCAACGTCGGCCTGCTTGCGGATAATAATAGTTTTGTGTTGTGAGTGTCGAATCGTATTGATAACTATAGGTATACCCATTGGCCTCATATCGTTTATTGAACAGGTTATTTATTCCAGCTTTGAAATTAAGTACAGTATGCGATTTTATGCTTAGTGGCCAATGACAAATTACATCTGAAGTCATATAACTCTTCAACATACGACTTCGGTTAGTCGTGTTATCTAAATATTGCTCACCCACATATTTTTCAAGAATGTCAATTGAAACATATTGAATACACGATTTCTGATGCTTACGAAATGGATACACAGACACCTGCGCAGCACTAATCAAGGAAGGCGAAAATGATATGTCGGTATTGGCATACGAATGCATCATTTGTCCACCATTGTCGTAGTCATCGATATACTCGACAAATTGCTTAATCTTGTTGCGCGACAACGCCACATTAGCCTTTGCTTCAATGAGTTTGGAAGGCAACCTAAGATTCGCTTCCAATTCAATACCTGCACGATAACTTTTTGGCACATTACTTCTAGTGTATGCACCCACGTCATTTATTTTTCCTGTCAACACCAATTGATCGGTGTAATCCATTAAAAAGGCTGTCGCATGCAGATCTAGAATATTCCAACAACGAATAGAATAATTCAGTTCAGCATTGAACATCTTTTCAGGTTTGGGAAGAAAGGCGATACCTGCTTCCACATCCTCACGGTTAGGCTCTTTCTGTGCAATACCAACCAATAGACTAAGCAACTGTTTCCTGCTTTGCCAACTGATTTTCGCTTTTGGATTAAAGAACAGATACCTTAGATCTTGTTTGATGCCCGGATTCTTTCTGAATCCATGAATGACATAGTTCACACTCCGCACTTGCATATCGGCAAAAAAAGATCCATATTGTCCAAATCGATAATCGGCCATGCCATAGGCATTCAAGTCTTTTTTGGTGGCCGAAAGCGCATACCATCGATAATGATCAGGCACATTATCTTGCGCCCAAATGACATCACCATGATGACGGCCTTCGTATTGATTATAATTTAAATAAAGACCTGCATCAAGTTTTTTTGATACATAGGTTGCATACAAACGTCCACCATAGAAGGCGTTATCGAGCCAAAGCTGACGAATCAAATCTGTCTGTGTAATCGTGTCATTTCCTTGAATATCATTTGGCAAGTTATAATCTGCATACGATTGGGCTGTTTTATATTCTTCATAATAGCCTCTTCCATTCGTCAAAAAAAGTGTAGATCCTACTGCAACATGCGCATTGATTTTTGTATCGAAAAATAACTGATAATATGTTTGTCCATAATTGTCGGTCTGATTTTTGTAATACGTTCCATCGCTTTTCAATCCGAGTTCATTAAAAGTGCGATTGGTGGCGAGACTATCCTGCGGCACGCCATTCCACGCTTGTCCAGTTTTTTGCCCCCCATTCAAATAATTAAACACTAACTGCGTGCGTTTATTGAATACATATTTCGATGTCAGCTGCATACCTTTTAAATCAGATGATGAGCGTTGTATATAGCCATCGGATTGCAATGATGAGAGTCGAATAGTGGTGATAAATTTTTCGTTGATAAGTCCGGTGCTAGCCTTAACCACATGTTTCAACGTATGAAACGAACTGTATTCTGTTTGAAATAGAAACAGCGGTTTCGTATGATCGACATCCAAATTATTGACGGCGATACTAGCGCCAAAACTTCCTACACCGTTTTTTGAACTACCAACGCCTTTATTGATTTGAATTTCCTTGGTGGATGATAAGATATCAGGCATATCGACAAAGTACGTTGCCTGACTTTCGGCATCATTCACAGGCACCCCATTCATGGTTACATTAATCCTGGTGAGATCGGCGCCGCGTATACGAATTCCTGTATATCCGATACCTGTACCGGCATCCGAACTAATCACCACCGATGAGATTCCATTGAGCAGATACGGCAAATCTTCAGCCCCATTTTGCTTTCGGATTTGTTGAGTAGT
>CAIRSV010000033.1 GCA_903881265.1 uncultured Bacteroidota bacterium | reverse complement strand
TATTCGTAGAGAATTTAGCTGTTGATGGGCCGCGTTATGTGGTAGGCAATGTCACTATTCCATGCACTGCACTTACTGGTCCTACAGGCATGCGAATCATCGAGGCAGAAGGGTTGTATGGTGCACTTATTACGCCATGTCTTTCGTATGGTTTTGGCGAAACGGAGGATTATATCATTAATATTGTTCCTAAAAGTTCAGGTATTGATTATTCTTTTGGCAGTATTGGTACACCGACTAGCAATGCAACAACTGGTTTGCCTGTGCCAAATTTGACTGTATCTGACATTACGCAAGGTAATAATGCAAACACTTCGCAAACCTCATTACTACTAAGTAATACGAATCCATCAACCTATTCGAATGCGTCGGCACAAATGAATGCAGGTATAACTGCTCGTAACAGATCGCTTCAATTAACAGATACGAGCGCGTATTATCAGGTTACGTTAACGCCCGTTTCGGGATACAATGTGACCTTGGATTCAGTGAAACTTGGTACCTTTTCAAGTGCTACTGGTCCAACTATTCTAGACATACGAACAAGCCTAGATAATTATGCATCATCCATAGGAAGTGTAAATGTATCGGCTAATTCTACTTGGGCTTATGTTTCGCCTGTCATCACAAGTATGACGAGTGTTGTGCCGATGACGATACGAATTTATGGTTATGTAACTGGAGGAAGCGGTTCGGTTACGACCGGAACGACTGCGGCAAACTGGTTTACTGATGATATTCGTTTAAAAGTGTCAGTTAAATGTAATACAGCGTGCAACTTAACGGCTAGCATTTCAAATACAGCGATAGCTTGTAATGGTGGTAGCACCACACTCACTGTGAATGCGTTGAATGGTATAGGATTGATTAATTATCAATTAAATGGGGGTGCACCTCAGACTTCGAATGTCTTTACTAATGTGGCAGCAGGTAGTTATACAGTAACATTGACAGATGGGAATGCTTGCACCGCATCGGCAACGAAAGTCATCGCACAGCCGGGTATAGCCTCATCAACTGCAACAGTTGCAGCTTGTAATAGCTATACGTGGACTTCGAATAACCAAACGTATTCTGTTGGTGGGGTATATATGGGTATTGGCACAACCACAGCAGGTTGTGCACGATATGATACATTGAATTTGACATTAAATTATGGCATTACGTCTGCACCTGAATCGGCTACGGCTTGTGGGTCGTATGTATGGAATGGTACTACCTATACAACGTCAGGTATCTATACGTATACTACCTTGAATGCGAATGGATGCGCTAATACGAGTACGTTAAATTTGACCATCAATGCGATAACTGCTAATGGCAGTATCACAACAACGGCCTGTAATTCATATGATTGGAATGGAACAACGTATACCATCAGCGGTACGTACACACTTACAAGTTTGAACGCGGCAGGTTGTTTGAATACAGCCACACTAAGCTTGACCATCAATCAAAGTTCGACGAATGGTAATTTAACCACAACTGCGTGTAATTCATACACGTGGAATGGAGCTACATATACGAACAGTGGTGTGTACACATTTACATCATTGAATGCAGCAGGTTGTGTCAATACAGCCACACTAAATTTAACGATCAATTCGAGTTCGTCCATTGGAGATGCTACTGCAACAGCGTGTGATTCGTATACTTGGAATGGCGTTACATATACGTTAAGCGGTGTATATACATTCACATCATTGAATGCTGCAGGTTGCGTTAATACTGCTACACTTAACCTTACGATTCATCAAAGTTCGACGAACGGAAATGCAACTACTGCAGCCTGTAATTCATATACATGGAATGGCCTGACCTATACCGCAAGTGGCGTTTATACATTGACATCGCTGAACGCATCAGGTTGTGTCAATACCGCCACACTGACATTGACAATCAATCAAAGTACTACGAACGGAAATTCAGTTGTGAATGCTTGCGACTCGTATACTTGGAATGGAATTACATATACAACATCAGGTACCTATACATACACATCGTTGAATGCCTCGGGTTGTGTGAATACAGCAACGCTGACGTTGAGCATCTTTGCAAGTACAACATCGTCAGCTACAGTGATTGCCTGTGACACATATACGTGGAATCAAACGAACGTTTCTTATTCAACTTCTGGAGTGTATGTTTCAACTGCTATCAATGCACAAGGTTGTCCAATCACACATACACTCAATTTGACACTTAATCAAAGTTCATCAAGCTCGGTATCGGCAACCGCCTGTGATACGTATACGTGGTCTGCAAACGGACTGACATATACTGCTTCAGGTGTTTATACAAAAACATCATTGAATGCAGTAGGGTGTACACATACCTTATCCCTTTTATTAACGATTACATCGAGCATTTCGCAAACATCAACTATAACAGCCTGTGATTCGTATACTTGGCCATATAATATGATGACGTATACGGCAAGTGGCACATACACCGATGTAAACGGATGTAATATTGAACTATTAAATCTGACGCTGATACCAAGCAGTTCGCATATTACTATCGCAACGGCTTGTGATAGTTACACGTGGTCTGTGAATAATAGTACGTATTCAAACAGTGGTTCATATAATCAAGTTGCTGGTTGTCATACTGAAGTGCTTCAGCTTACGTTAGCTGCAAGTACATCTGTCACAAATACTGCAACAGCTTGTGATTCATATGCATGGAATGGTTTGACATACACTGCAAGTGGCAACTATATCTTTACATCGTTGAATCAAAGTGGTTGTGTTAACACGGCCACGCTATCACTTCTAGTCAACCATAGCACATCGTCGACTGCATCTGTTACTGCTTGTGATACGTATACGTGGTCACAAAATGCTACAACGTATAGCGTATCTGGAACCTATACGAGTGTGCAAACAAATGCCTCTGGTTGTATTGATTCTTCTGTTCTATATGTAATCATCAATCATAGCAGTACTTCAACATTCAGTCAAAGTGCATGTGATGCATATACTTGGGCTACAAATGGTCAAACCTACGCACAATCTGGTGTCTACACGTCGACATCAATCAATGGTGTTGGTTGCGTTCATTCAGCTATCTTAACGCTATTAATTACGCCTAGTTCTTCAAGCACAACAACTGCATCCGCTTGCGATTCATATTATTGGTCAGTAGGGGCAACATCATATTCGGCAAGTGGCACGTATCAACTAGTCAATGGATGTCACGCTGATAACTTACACTTGACCATTGCACCTACGACGTCAAATTCAACGACTATATCGGCCTGTGATATGTATCTATGGCCAGTTAACAATATCAGTTATTCAGTTAATGGTGTTTATTCATTTAGTAGTGGATGTCATTCTGATACCTTGCATTTGACGATTACACAAAGCAGTAGTAACCTGACAACTGTTTCGGTTTGCGATACGTATACGTGGTTGCTTAATAACATTGCCTATACACAAAGCGGAATCTACTCAAGTACTACCTCTTGTCATACAGAAACGTTGTCGTTAACTGTCGTTCCTACAACAACTATAAATGCTGTCGTTACCGCATGCGATACTTATACATGGACAACCAATGCGCAGACGTATACGAGCTCAGGGACCTATACATCATCCAATGCATGTCAAACAAGTAATTTAAATCTGACGATAAATCAAAGTTCATTAGACACAACTTCTACCTTTTCGATAGGAACTTACACGTGGGCAGCTAATGGTCAAACCTATTCTACAAGCGGAGTATATAGTGATACATCGTTGAATACGTCGGGTTGTTTACAGACCAACATTCTTATGCTAACGATTGCAGGAAACGCTTGTCAGTTTACATTGACGGTCGATTCAGATCAGCCTATATCTTGTCCTGGAGATAATAATGCGTCATTGCAGGCCAGCGTTACACCATCTGGAAGTTATACGTATACGATAGTGAGTCCTACGCAAGCTTCCTCATCCAACACAAATGGTTACTTCATTCAACTTGAAGCCGGCACACATACTGTCATTGCTTCGAATGGAACGTGCGCTGCTTTTCAAACAATTACATTTATAAATCCCGATCCGTTAGATATTGATTTTACTACCGATTCAATTGTGTCGTGTCTCGGTAATGATGGGCAGTTAAGTGCATTCATTACTGGTGGTAGTAATATACTGCAACCTTATTTGACTTGGTGGATAAATTCGGCAGGTGATACCATCAATGATGTGTTGAATGATAATTTTGCAATTACATTAAGTAATTTGCCCGCAGATAATTATACGGTGCATATTGAAGACGACTTCGGTTGTTTTTATAGTGAAACTACGACGCTAGGTGTGTCAGATGTCATTCAAGTGAATGCGACCTTCGTGCCTATCGTATGTCAAGGTGGTACCACACAACTACTGCTATCATCGACCGGTGGGGTGTCCTATTCACCTCTTACGTATTCGGTTAATGGGGCGTTGGTGTCTTCTTCGTATGGAGCTGGGACTTACACTGTCGTCGCAACAGATGAAAAAGGATGTATAGGAAGTACCGTCATCATCATAAACGAACCTTCTGCTAATGTGACAAGTTCACTTGATAGCGCGTGTGCATCTTTCTTGTGGAATGGCACTGTCTATACTCAAACTGGATCGTATACGGCCACATTTACTAGCACCAATGGATGCGATTCAGTGCATACGCTCAATTTGACAATTAACAACTGTGCATCAGTTCTGAATCTCAAGTTGTTTATGCAAGGATATTATATTTCGAATGGAACAATGCAAAGTGCCTTGTACAATCAAAGTGAAACTTCTAATATGTCGCTGACAGATTCGGTGAATGTTATTTTGTATGAAGCTGTTTACCCGCATTCTGCTGTAGCATCGAAACGTGTGGTTGTTCATACCGACGGTACAGCTACTTGTATTTTTCCTCCGCTCATGGGATCGTATTATGTTGGCATTAAAAACAGGAATACCTTGTATACGTGGAGTTCAAATCCTGTTGCCTTAGGTCAGGTAGCAGCCACGTATGATTTTACAACATCATCGTCTATGGTTTATGGTGACAATGCGATTGAAATGGAGCCAGGTATTTGGGCACTGTATATGGGTGATTTAAATGATGATGAAAATATTGATCTCTTCGATTTGAATACTTTGGAAGATGATATTTCCAATTTTCTTTATGGCTATGTGGCTACAGATATCAACGGAGATGGTAATGCGGATTTATTAGATACACAGGTTATGTCAGATAATATCGGCTTGTTTATTTTCTCTATGCATCCTTAATTGGGATGCTTTAGTAAGTATTCACTGCTTTAATCAAGTGCGGATATGCTATTAACGATGATTAATTTGTGATGTGATAGTGCGGTCTGTAATCTTGTCGTCATCAGCTAGCAGAAAGGCTTTCGATAAGATAATGGAAAGTCCTGTATCGCCTTCAAACGGAATAAACACTTTTTCTGTCGGTGATTTTTGAGTTCGATCAGGTACGATACACAAATATTGGTCATTGGGTTCCATCAGTATATTGGTACTGCCGATATGAATTTTATAGGTTCTTACTTTGCCTCGTACAACTAGAAATTTGTCGTTGATTTCCGACACCTTATTTATTTTTAAACGTGGCAATAAGCCTGTCAGTATTTCTTTCCTATTTTTTGCTACTTCGGATAAGTTGCCAAAGGAGAATGAAGTCCAATAATCGCGGTAAGCGGGCAATCCGCCTGAATCTTGCCACGCCGGGTCATTGCCAACGCTCGCAACACCTACGAATAAATCAACATCCCTGAGTACTTCTGAAAATGGTATAATAGGTATGTCATGTAGTGTCAGCGGTTCATTTGATTCCAAATCGACAAAACGAATTTGATCGGTGGTTATGTAGTTCCAAATACCAGCATCGTTGAAGGCACCATCGGCATCCAATTCATTAATCCAATATTCGGCCTTGAGTCCGTATTCAGGCAATTTGATTTCTGCGGTACTATGCAATACGCCGTTGTCATATGCGCCGAGCAATTCATACTTCCAACCACGTGTTTTGACGAGCATACTAAATTGATGTTGTTTTAGCACATGCGCTGCCATACGATTGCTATAAGTGTGTGTATCGATTTCTGCTTCAGTAAGCAAGTAGACTTCCCTAAAGGCTTGTTTAAAAGGTTGTTGTATGGTATGAAGACTAATGAATGCACGCCATTTTTTGATATTCGCAATCGATGCCGCCGCAGGATGCCATAGAGATACAAAGGCGTCATGTGCAGGGTATACGATTTCATTATCCTGATTAATCCAATGGTTTTTAAGTCGAATGGCCGATATGTCCTGATTATCCGATTTGAAATTCCAAATGATTTTTGTTGCCAAGAATTGCATCAGACCATGTGTAAGATATCGTTCGTTGAATAGCGCCATTGAAATCGTTCTGTTCGCACGAAACATTCGGTCTATGCGATCGCGTTGGGCTGAAGTAGTCTGATCGACCTGCTTTTGAAGATCTTTGATAGCCTTGTATTCTGATGCAAATTGATCTTTTATAAAGGAGGGTACTGATTTCTGTTCAGCGCCATCGGGTTTGTACCATGTCAATGTTGACTTTCCTATGCCTGTGATGCAAAGGATAGCGTTGTACTCGTTCAATGTAAATTCTCGTTGACCCTCAGTGAGGCCCGCATCATCGACAGCAAGGTCTTCAATTTCATGAATAGAAACACCTTGTTCAGCCGCAGCTTGTAGTAGATATTTCTCTATGATCAATTGTGTGCTGTGCTGTTTGATTCGGAGTTTTAATCTGGATAAATGGCCTATTCCTTCCATACCCTTTGCTTTGTGTAATACAAAGAGACAGGCATTACCGATTGACGCTGACGCCGGACCCTTATCAGGTATTTTTCGATAGCAACGTTCGGCTAATCGAGCGATTCGTTGAAGTGTGGACGATGCTTGCAAATTGGCACATATCCATATCAAACCTTTAATAGCATCGGTGTTAATCGTTGTCAGAAATGTGCCAGTCTTGTAGATATGTGTATTACCTCCAAATTCGACTGGATGTTCATGAATGATATCCTTCAAGTTGATGAGAAAGCTACACCATTCCTGGATTAATTGGTTGAATGAATCGATGCCTAGTTCGTGGCAAAGTGCATTCGTCTCATCCAAATATTTTTTAGAAGGCTTTGAGCCGTTGGCATGTTGCGCCTTTGTGATTAACTGATACCAATACGACTTATCACAATCATTCATCTTGTCTATGGTTTCATTTGCATAGGTGGCGAATGCGTCGTCGCCCAGAAAAAATGCTGGTTTGATGGTTCCTTTATTATTTTTTGAACTGAAGAGAATGGCGTCAATTTTACCCGTAAGTTTCAATTTCTCTTTCGTATAATAAGTAGCATTCAAACGTTGAATACTATTTTTTAAAGTTTCCATGGCTTGCATGAAGACATCTGTATGGTCAGTGTCTTTGAATTGCTGTTCGATTTGTTTAATCAAATAGGCGAGGGGCCATGTTTGAATATGGAAATAGTCCCACTGTTTATCTCTTGTGAAGATGTCTATCAATTGCGTAAGATCTGTTTCTTCTATCTTTACTCTAGCTCGAAGCAGATTTTTTAGATAGGCAATGCGGGTCAGTTGTTTCTCTGATTCCACATTCATCCTATATTCATTTCTTGCTTTGTTGGCATGAATCTTATCGGCACAATAAAGAACAAACGCCATTTTCTTTTTGTCATCCCATCGCATTACTTGTGCGGTATGTATTGAAATCGTATTCAATTTTACATCCCAGAAATCTCCATTCGTTCGTTTATATTCATTGATGGATTCTGTGATGATAAGATCGAATTCGGTGCTGTCGTAGGGACCGCTGCTGAAGACATTTTTCAATGTATCAATGATGCCCATACTTAACCGCCGACTAAAGGGGTTAACTTAATAAAACTGATGCTGGTGGTTCTTTTTAGAAAAACTTCTTGTTCGAGACTTTCAGATTGTATGGTGTCGATTAGCAGAAAATAACCATTCTTTGTAAACGCATCTAAAGCCACATACACTTGCTTCTCGGCATCAATCATTTTTCGAGTTGTTAGTTTGAATCCGTTGATAGTCTTCTCGGCATCAGAAGGTTCCACCAAGCCATTAAAATACGCAGGAAGTTTTTGATTATAATTTTCTACTTCTTGTATAACACGCTGCGTGATGATGTCTCGAACAGTGACATTTTCTTGTTGAAAATCAAGATTGATTTCATGGATGATGCTACCTGAAAAGTTTTCATCTTTAATTGCTATAGTCATAATTTGAATTCGGTTTTTGAAATGAGTTAAACAAATATAATGAGAAATGAATTCAGAAAATAAAGAGAATGTGCATCAGGTTGTTCGTCTGCTTGCTATCAAAACGCTATTCGATGATACGCAGTTTGGCATAGTTCAACATGATTTTCTTTTCACCCATGGTACCAAAATTGATTGTGGCCACCTGATTGGAAATAGAACCTTCCATTGAAATAATATGCCCGATACCGAATCGCTGATGTTCAACCTTCATACCTGTTTTCATATTTGTAGGATTGTCAGGCACGAAATCTGATGGTGGATTATGTGTTGATGTAGGCTTCGGAATCAATTTCTTTTGTTGAATCACATGGTCATTCGACGCAGGATTTGATCGTACAAAGGTGGTCTTGAAGGTAGGTTTCTCGGCCAAACTCATATCTAGTAAGGCTTTAGGTAATTCGTCGATAAAGCGACTTGGTTCGTTTGAAATCAGACTGCCAAATCGATAGCGATTATTTGCATAGCTGATCCACACTTTTTCTCGTGCTCTCGTGATGGCAACATAAAAAAGTCGTCTTTCTTCTTCGAGATTCGCTCGATCGTACATACTCATGCTGCTTGGAAAAATATTTTCCTCAACACCCACTAAGAAGACAATTGGAAACTCAAGTCCCTTGGAGGCATGCACAGTCATCAGTTTCACCGCATCTTCTTCTTCGCCATTATTCTGATCTGCATCCGTTAGCAAGGTGATCTGTTGTAGGTACGAGCCCAAACTTCGTTCAACGACTTCGCCTTCTTCATCAGGGGTTTCGGTATACTCCTTGATTGAATTTAAAAGCTCTTGAATATTTTCATATCGGGCTAAACCTTCGACTGATTTATCAGCATTCAGTTCTTTTACAATGCCACATTGTTTGCCAATTTCGAAGGCAACTTCATATGCATTTTTTTTACTGAGCAAGCTTTGAAAATGTCTGATGGCCAATACGAAATCTTGTATTGTTGTCAGTGTATTTCCTTTGATACCAGCCTCTGTAGCCAGACAAAGGACTTCCCAAAATGTTTTATTTTGTTCTTGCGCTACGATTGAAATTTTATTCAGTGTGGTGGTGCCGATACCGCGAGCAGGGTAGTTGATGATACGTTTCAGACTTTCTTCATCCTGAGGGTTGACTAAAATTCTAAGATACGCTACATAATCTTTTACCTCTTTGCGTTGGTAGAAGGAGGTCCCTCCAAATATTCTGTATTTGATTCCTAGACGTCGTAACGATTCTTCAAAGGCACGGCTTTGCGCATTTGTTCTGTATAGAATAGCAAAATCTTTATTGCTGAAATGATTGCGAAGCTTTTGCTCCATAATGGCATCAGCCACAAATTTTCCTTCATCATTATCTGTGAAGGAGCAAGCCAATTTTATTTTTTCACCCGATTCTTTTTCAGTCCACAAGGCTTTCTTAATTTGGTTTTCATTCTTCGAAATGACCATATTCGCGGCATCAAGAATGGTGCTTGTACTTCGATAGTTCTGTTCAAGTTTGATAACCTTTACTTCCTCATAGTCTTTCTGAAATTGAAAGATATTTTGCATACTCGCTCCTCGAAAGGAATAGATGCTTTGTGCATCATCACCAACCACACAAATATTTTCATTGAGTGCCCCCAATAATTTTACAATATGGTATTGCGCCAAATTGGTATCCTGATACTCATCGATCATCACATACCTAAATTTATGTTGGTACTTCGCCAACACATCAGGAAAATTCGTCAGAAGGATATACATGTTCACTAGTAAGTCGTCAAAATCCATGGCGCCATTCTTGAAACATCGTTTGCTATAATATTCAAATATCTCGCCAATCATTGGACGATTGCTTCTTGCATCTTCCTGTTGGATTGTATTATCAGCTCTGTATTCCTTATAGGTATACAAATTGTTTTTCGTAGTTGATATACGATTATAAACAAAGGAAGCTTTATATACTTTGTCATCAAGATTCAATTCTTTTACAATAGACTTAATGACGCTCTTTGCATCATCGGTATCGTAAATAGTGAAATTGCTTGGATAGCCTAGTCGCTCAGCATCCGCGCGCAGTACTCGTGAGAAGACAGAGTGGAATGTACCGATATATAGGTTTCTTGCTTCGTGATTACCGAGTATGACCTCGATACGTTCTTTCATTTCTTTGGCGGCCTTGTTGGTAAATGTCAAGGCCAGAATGCGAAAGGAATCGACACCCTGATGTATAAGATGCGCAATACGCGTTGTGAGTACTTTAGTTTTTCCTGATCCGGCTCCCGCCACTATCATCAACGGTCCTTCGGTGTACAATACCGCTTCCCGTTGCGGTTCATTCAATGGCAATAGATAATCCTGCATACGAGCAAATATAAGAATTCAAATTTGACAATGGTAAAAATGTATACAGTGGCCTTGCGTAAGTTTTAGTGAGCTATTGTGTCATGCAATTGGATTGAAATTTCCCCTGATCCATAAATCATTCAAGATGCTGCATTCATTGCGAATAGGGCATAAAAAAAGGCTTTTCGAAAGAAAAGCCTTTTGAAAACTATTTTAAAAAAGTATACTAGTACTCTCTTTTCTTATAGCCGCCGCCGTTGCCGCCTCTGTTGTTATCACGGTAACCGCCGCCACCACCGGTGCCTTCAGTTTTAGGACGAGCTTCGTTCACACGAAGTTCAAGACCCATTACTTCTCTACCGTTCAACCCGTCAATTGCGCTTTGCGCAACATCGTCAGGCATCTCAACAAAACCGAATCCACGGCTACGTTGGGTAAATTTGTCCATAATAATTTTTGAGGAAATCACTTCTCCGAATTCAGAGAATAAGCTCAATAATTCTTCATCCTTCATTTTAAATGGGATGTTTGCTACGTAAATGTTCATTGTATAAAATATAAGATGACGAAGATAGACTTTGTTTTGGAATAAACAAATTTAATTAAACTTTTTTCTTGGCTTTTGATGCAAAGATGGCGTGCATACGTTTACCCTCGAGTTTAGGCATGCCTTCTAATGTTCCAAATTCAGCAAGGCGCTCTGCAAATTTCAAGAGAATCAATTCGCCTCGATCCTTGAACATGATAGCACGACCTTTGAACTGCACATAGGCTTTTACCTTATTGCCATCCTTTAAAAAGTTTTCAGCATGTTTTGCTTTAAAGTCAAAATCATGGTCATCAGTATTGGGCGTAAAACGAATTTCTTTGACCTCACTTTTTGATGATTTCGCTTTTAGTTCCTTTTCCTTTCTTTTTTTCTCATACAGAAACTTGTTGTAATCAACGGCGCGACACACAGGAGGGTCGGCTTGCGGTGAAATTTCTACTAGATCAACTTCAAGATCTGCGCAAATACGCAAGGCTTCTTCTATACTATAGACACCTGGTTCTAGGTTTTCTCCTACGAGTCTTACTTGAGGTAAGGTGATTTCTCGGTTTATTCTGTGTTCTCTTTCTCTTTTAAAAGGACGTCTGAAATTATTTCTTGGCTGCATTCAAAGTTTTAATGTGTGACAAAAGTAGATTTTTTATTTGATTCTATACAATTTAAGAAGAAATTCTATTCGTGCGTTATTGAATCCTTCTGCAAGGGGACTTATAAATCGATCTCAATCTCTTTTACACCTTGTGAAATAACGAGGCGACCTGCTGTTTTTTGTTTGATTTCTTCGAGTGTAACACCTGGTGCATATTCGATGCATTCAAATCCATTGTCAGTGATATTGAAGACCCCTAAATCAGTCACTACTTTTTTTA
>CAIRSV010000032.1 GCA_903881265.1 uncultured Bacteroidota bacterium | reverse complement strand
GCATTTACACTTGCATCTGCTGATACAAGTCCTGCGCCTTCCTCTAATTTATAATAAGCCACTAAATGGCCATAATCAGGATGTGAAGGGTCAATAGCTTTATTCATCCATGCTTCAATCGTAGGTTGGTTGAGTGCGGTATTCCAAATGGACAATTCATCAATATCGCCAAGATATGGATTTGCTTTATTGATGTTGCCACCCAAAATCATAGAGTCGATGGTGCTGATCAATTTTGTTTTTCCAGTGCCCATATTCCATAATGTTCCGTTGATATAAATAATCATTTCGCCAGTCAAGGTGTTTTTTGTAAAGGCCCAATGATTCCATGTTTGTTCAAGCTGAGGAGTGGTAGCCAAATTATAAATGCGGTCGTAACCAGAACCATCGTTACCGCAATCTTAATAAATATTGGCATTACTCCATGGGAGGTGAATATTCAATTGACGATTCATCGACGCGTCAGCTCCTTCAATGATTGATGTTGCAACTGAACTGATGCCAGCATTTCCGCGGCTCCAAAAGGCGACTGTCATTTGGCTGCTAATCGATGAAAGTGGTGCAGTAGGAATAGACCCAACGATACCGCCAGCTGTATTGATATAGTAATCATTATTCGTGTAAAGGCCTGAAATAGACGAATTCATTGAACCCTGTAAAAGCAAGGCTGCCATTGGTGTTGAATTCGTAAAAGAGAAATCGATGATGATATTCGATAAGCCGTCCCAATTAAACGGGGTGTTAAATTGAAGACGATTCGCACCAACGGTAAAGGTTGTATTAGCATAATAGGTTTCAGTAAACCCGTTTATTTCTGGCGTAGACGCATTCAAGCTTGTTTGTGCGGTGTGTTTGATAGTTACTTTTAGAAAGTTGACCGTTGATGCCGTGAGTGCATTTAAAATGATGCCGCTGATATTACCCGTCGTAACGCCGGCAGCAACTAATTCGGCTTGTGTGAACAGATATTGTGAGCGACCTGATTTTTGATTCGCGTTTAAAACTTCATTCAATGATAGGGCGCCTAATCCAACGACATACTGATTCTCGGCGATGATAGTGGCAGCAGTCGAAGTTTGTGCATATTGATATTTATTGTAGTAAGGTGTTGTGATGTAGGGAAACGAGCTACCTGTAAAATTACTGATTGTGTGCGATGCACGAGTGCTCATAGACGAATCGACCCTTGAGGAATCAGTGATATAGGTATTACACGAGTAATCCCATTCTCCACAACCGATATTGGTTTGACCGGCAATACCTGGCGATACAAGTCCGTTTTTACAGCGCATATTATACAGCATCAATACTTTTTCGTAGCGAATAGCAGGATTATTTGGAAACTGAATCATAGAATCTCTTGTGCCTGAACCATAATTGAACGTATTGACGATAATGGTATCGCCGGGCATTTGAGCACTTGAGCACAATGAAATAAAAAGCCCTAATATGAGGAGTGTATTCTTGATCATAGTATCTATTATATAATTTTAGGTTGTAAATCTAAGTAATTATAATCGGCAACAAGGCGATGCGTATGAATAATTTTTAAGCACTTCAATTGAAAGAACGTTAAGCAGTCTAGAAGCAATTTTTTCAATAGCATTTTATTGCCTTGTAGCCATTTCGAAAATCTCAAAAATGGCCAAATAGATGTATTCAACACGATGTGGATAAAAATGATTCGATACTTGGCTTGAATGCTTGATTTTAGAGGCTTTGCCATAATAAAGATATCGATTAAAAACTTGGTTTACGATGGAAAAATAAGTACATTTGCTCTCCTCTCAACAAAAGGAAAAATTGATTCATAAAGTGTATCCGAATCGGATAGTTTTAAAAACGAAATGTAAAAATGGCAGCAGAAAACGAAGAAATAAAACAACCTAATTACGGAGCCGATAGTATACAGGTTCTTGAAGGACTCGAAGCGGTAAGAAAACGTCCCGCGATGTATATCGGCGACGTCAGCGTGAAAGGATTTCATCATTTAGTTTATGAAGTCGTTGATAATTCAATCGATGAAGCATTGGCTGGACATTGTAAGAATATTACAGTGAAGATTTTAGAGAACAACTCCGTCTCTGTCGAAGATGATGGACGTGGTATTCCTACAGCCATGCACACAAAAGAAAAGAGAAGCGCACTTGAAGTGGTAATGACCGTATTGCATGCTGGTGGTAAGTTCGATAAAGGTTCTTATAAAGTGTCTGGTGGATTGCACGGTGTGGGTGTAAGTTGCGTTAATGCATTGAGTAAATATCTATTGGTACAGGTTAATCGTGATGGAAAATCATTCGAGCAGGAATATAGCTGCGGTGCACCGAAATACCCAGTTCGTGAAACCGGTATAAGCGATAAAACAGGTACCAAAGTTACCTTCCTGCCAGATGATAGTATTTTTACGGTCACTGTTTTTAATTATGAGATCCTTGCGGCGCGTTTGCGTGAACTTTCTTTTTTAAATAAAGGTATCCGCATTCATCTGATCGACGAACGTGAAAAAGATGACAATGGCGAATTTGTCATGGATACCTTTCATAGCGAAGGTGGTATCAGCGATTTCATTCTTTTACTTGATAAAAATGCGAAACGTGATGGCTTGCTAGCAGAACCAATTTTTGTTTCTGATTATGATGATGTCAGCAATGTAACAGTGGAACTGGCGATGATGTATAATCAATCGTACAGTGAAAATATTTTTTCGTACGTCAATAATATCAATACGATCGAAGGCGGAACCCATGTTGCAGGTTTCAGAAGAGCATTGACACGTGTGTTTAAATCATACGGCGATAAGAATAAATTATTTGAACGAGCTAAAGTTGATATCTTAGGTGATGATTTTAGAGAAGGGCTTAGTGCTGTTATTTCTGTAAAAGTACCTGAACCGCAATTTGAAGGTCAAACTAAAACCAAACTAGGAAATAGTGAAGTGGCAGGTATTGTTGATTCAGCAGTTTCGCGTGTGTTGGATGCTTATTTAGAGGAACATCCAAGAGAATCAAAGATTATCATTGATAAAGTTATTTTAGCGGCACAGGCACGACAAGCTGCTCGTAAGGCACGCGAACTCGTACAACGTAAGAATGTATTAACAGGAAGCGGACTACCTGGTAAACTAGCCGATTGCAGCGACAATGATCCTACGAAGTGTGAGTTGTATTTAGTCGAAGGAGATTCGGCTGGTGGAACGGCCAAACAAGGTCGTAATCGTCAGTATCAAGCCATTCTACCTTTACGTGGTAAGATATTGAATGTCGAAAAGGCGATGCCACACAAGGTGTTTGAAAATGAGGAGATCAGAAATATGTTTACTGGACTTGGTGTAACTATTGGCACACCAGACGATGCAAAAGCACTCAATACCACCAAACTCCGTTATCATAAGCTCATCATTATGACCGATGCGGATGTCGATGGTTCACATATCTCAACACTCATACTTACCTTCTTGTTCAGATATATGAAGGAGTTGATTGAGCAAGGATATGTATACATCGCACAACCTCCACTTTATTTATTGAAAAAAGGTAAAGAACAAATTTATGCGTTCGATGATGCGGAACGACGAAAAGTTATCGAACGTATTGCCGATGGTAATGAAGATGCAGTGCACACACAACGATATAAGGGTCTTGGAGAGATGAATGCAGAACAACTTTGGGAAACTACCATGGATCCTGCAAAACGAACACTCAAGCAAATCACAATTGAAAGCGCAGCTGAGGCTGATCGAGTATTTTCAATGTTGATGGGCGAAGAAGTTCCGCCACGCCGTGAATTCATTGAGAAGCATGCGAAATACGCTAAGATTGACGTGTAGCAAAGCAACTAAAAGCTAAAGTAGATCGAAAGCACTTGCAATTCTGTTTCCTTAAATCCCCCTAAACCTTTACTTTTGTGCCTCTTAAAAAGTAATCATGAATATTGTAAAGGAAAAAATATTGGTCATTGGTGCCTGCGGCCAAATAGGGGTTGAATTAACCACCGAATTGAGAAGATTATATGGGTCGAATAATGTGATTGCGAGTGATTTGCGCGATGAACACGAATTATTAAAAGGAACAGGTCCTTATATTAGCTGCGATGTGATGAACAAGGAAATGTTACATGTGTTAATCATACGACATAACATTACGCAGGTTTATTTACTCGCAGCCATCCTTTCAGCGACAGGCGAAAAAAATCCAGCGTTAGCGTGGCATATCAATATGCAAAGTTTGTTGAATGTGCTTGAAATTGCGAAAGAAGAAAATCTGACTAAAATCTATTGGCCAAGTTCCATTGCTGTATTTGGTCCTACATCTCCACGTGAACATACACCACAACATACCATTATTGAACCAACCACTGTGTACGGCATCAGTAAATATGCAGGCGAAAGGTGGTGCGAATACTATTTTAAACACTATGGCGTAGATGTGCGTAGCCTTCGTTATCCTGGACTAATCAGTTATAAATCGGCACCAGGCGGCGGCACAACAGATTACGCCATTGAAATTTATATACAAGCATTGCGCGATAAAGATTATCAATGTTTCTTGAGTGAAGAAACCTATTTACCTATGATGTATATGCCCGATGCCAT
>CAIRSV010000031.1 GCA_903881265.1 uncultured Bacteroidota bacterium | reverse complement strand
GAGCCATGAGTTGTTTGAAGAAATTGATGGTAATGCTATGAATACCGCGATGGCATTGGAACTTTTTCACAACTTTACGCTGATGCACGACGATATCATGGATAATTCGCCTTTGCGAAGAGGTAAGATAACTGTGCATGAAAAATATGGCACTGCGACGGCTATTCTTTCGGGCGATGTGATGAATATTTTTGCCTACGAACATCTCAACAAGATTAATTCGCAACATATTCATTCGGTTATTCAATTGTTTAATATGACTGCCATTCAAATATGTGAAGGGCAGCAACTTGATATGGATTATGAGAAACAGCAGTTTGTTACAATGGATCAATATCTTCAAATGATTACCCTGAAAACTTCTGTCTTGTTAGGGGCCTCGATGAAATTGGGTGCTATGTTAGGAGGTGCTACTGATGGATGTGCTGGACTCCTTTATGATGTTGGCAAATCGCTTGGTATTGCATTTCAGCTGATGGATGATTACCTAGATGTCTATGGCGATTCGTCAAAAACAGGCAAGCAGATTGGCGGCGATATCCTTTCAAATAAAAAAACCTTTCTCTCTACTAAAGCACATCAATTGGCGGATACGAGTGAGCAAGCAGAATTCATTTCGCTATTGTCAGCATCTGAAATAAATAAAGTGAAGGATGTGGTTTCGTTCTATGACCGTAAAAATATTCGAGAAATTACGTTAGCGGAAATTAACCATTATTCCGATCACGCATTTGAATTGCTTGAAAAAGCACCTATCCTTTCGAAGCGAAAAGTGCATCTTAAATCATTGGCTGAAAGCCTGTTGAATAGAGAATATTAATGCAATGTTGCCAAGAAAATGGAACGCTGAAATTCCACGCAGCTTATTCTCTAACACCCACACTGTAAGGGAATACAGACAATTCAGATTTCGTGATGATGTCAACCCATGTGTTCAAATCAATGATATGAAAGTATCCGATACGGCCTGCGCATTCTGATGCATGATGCGGCGAAGGGCCGGTAGGATTGGCATTGGTACTCGCTACGTAAAGTAAATCGCGGCTATCATCAACGGCAATACCATGAGGCTGATAAAATTGTTCGTAGAACGTTTTAACTACACTCAGCGTACTTAGATCCACGGCCTTGACTGAACCTTTAAAGAAAGGAAAGATCGGATTGGTATCTTCTTGACAAGTAACAAACAGTAAATTTCGTTTTTTCGACAGCGTCATTTCTAACGGAAAATTTCCCATTGGAATTGATTTTAGTACGCTATCATTGGATGCATTTACGACCAACAACTCATTGCTTGCTTGGCAAGTAATAAAGTATGATTTGTAATCAGGACTCATGATTATCTCATGCGGATCGAGAATATCTGGTGTTAAGGTTGGGGCCACGCCTTGTTGTAACGAAATATTATCGACTTGCACTTTAGATCGTATCAATCGATAAATCATATTGCCGTATTGCGAAGTCGCATACACCGTATCATTTGTTTGGGAAAAAGCAATGCCGTGCGGGTTGCTGAATGCTCCTGATGCATAGGTTTTTATACGTGTCATTGTCGTAAGATCAATCTCAACCAAACGGCCGTTATTGGATAAATCAGAAATGAAAG
>CAIRSV010000030.1 GCA_903881265.1 uncultured Bacteroidota bacterium | reverse complement strand
TTGGTGGCGGTGCCCGACATCGAATAGGTGACGGTTTGAGGATATGGTTTAGCCTGAGGTCTTGTGATGGTGATCACTGCAGGTGAGCAACCTTCTATCGCAAACGAATTCCCAGAAGGCAAGGTATTACTTGAAGTGACACTACCAACCGTAGCAATATCCGATACAAAACTCCCTGCTTGCAAAAACACACCTGAATCGTACACATGATCGGTCACATCAGCGATGGCAAATTTCATATGATAGATCGAACATGGTGTAACCGCAGCCTTTGCTATTAATAAGGATGTCAAACCATTATAGGTAATGGTCGTGCTGCCAGAATTATTGACATACAACGAGGTAAATGGCGAGCCTGTGCCGAGCGAAGTACAATTTGCCAGAACGCCACCGCCGGCCGCACTAACCGTTCCGTTGTTAATCGAATTAATGGTCACCGGAATGCTTGTGCCAGGCACCAACGCCACATTGGTTGGTGTTGCATACCCTGGACCTGATAGAAAGAACGCAAAAATATCATTGTATTGACTGCAGTTATAAACCGGATATTCTTCTGATCCAAAACGATAATTGAATTGAATGGTATCTCCTGTTGGAATAAAATCAAATTCAAGTTTACAAAGGTCATGTATATTTGCGGAAGTTGTTCCGGCCGCTGTTGCCAAATTCGCATCGCCACCATTCGTATTATTGTTCACAGACGCAAGATTAGCCCCTACACCATTCACACCAATCGCAGTGCCACTTGTTTGCGCACGACCTGTCGTTAGCACCACGCCGCTATCAATTAACACAGACGACGCTAACCCATTATTAAATTTCCCACTCGCATTACTCGGGCAGGTCAACGTAGGATTAGTATAGATGATACCTGCCCCTACCAAACGACTGACAAGAACATTCGCGGTGGCATTCGGCGTGATAACTATCTGAGCTGAAATCATCAGACTGTTTAACGTAATCGCGGCGAGGATAAGAAATCGAAGCGGGGAAATAATTTGTACATTCATGGTAAGTAATGACATTTTTAAAAACATCTGGGGTTGCAATCAGAATGCATGCAATTCGAAAGTATGAAAGTAGAAATAGAATTCGGAATACCCTACTATTCATCGATGAAAATACAAATTTATCTGACAAGGAATAATGGTTTTACAATATGATGACAAACCATACAATTCAGTGAGCCAAAAGCGAGATCCTTTCCCTTGAAGATATCAAAAAAACCCTAGCCCACACGAATTACTAAATTAATCAATTTGTGCCCTATATTTGCCCACTCAAAATATTCAACGTACATGCCATATTTATTTACATCTGAATCCGTTTCAGAAGGACACCCGGATAAAGTAGCCGACCAAATATCCGATGCATTAATCGATCATTTTTTAGCGTATGACCCCAACTCCAAGGTGGCCTGCGAAACACTAGTAACAACCGGACAGGTTGTATTGGCTGGTGAAGTAAAATCAGAAGCTTATCTTGATGTGCAAGAAATCGCTCGTGAGGTCATCCGACAGATTGGCTATACAAAATCAGAGTATATGTTCGAGGCTAACTCCTGTGGCATCTTCTCGGCTATTCACGAACAAAGCGCTGATATCAATCAGGGTGTCGATCGCAAGGTTAAGAAAGAAAGTTTTGAAACAAAAGCGAATGCGCAAGGTGCCGGCGATCAAGGAATGATGTTTGGTTATGCCACACGTGAAACCGAAAACTATATGCCGCTCGCATTAGACTTGGCACATAAAATATTAAAAGAATTATCGAATACGCGTCGTGCAGGTAAGGATATGAAATACTTACGCCCTGATGCAAAAAGTCAAGTGACAATCGAGTACGACGATAACAACAATCCAGTGCGTATCGATACGATAGTCGTTTCAACGCAACACGACGATTTCGACAAGGATGCCAAAATGCTTGCTAAAATCAAAAGCGATGTCATCAACTTCATCATCCCGCGTGTTAAAAAACAATTGAAACCAGCGCTGCAAAAATTATTCACCGATAAAATCACCTACCATATCAACCCGACAGGGAAGTTTGTGATTGGTGGCCCTCATGGCGATACAGGTCTCACAGGCCGCAAGATCATCGTCGATACTTATGGTGGTAAAGGTGCTCATGGTGGTGGTGCATTCAGCGGAAAAGACCCAAGTAAAGTCGATCGCAGTGCAGCCTATGCCACACGTCATATTGCAAAAAATCTGGTAGCCGCCGGATTATGTGATGAGGTGTTGGTGCAAGTATCGTATGCAATCGGTGTTGCTAAGCCGTGTGGATTGTTTATTAATACCTATGGAACATCCAAGGTAAAAATGACAGATGGCGAAATTGCTAAAATTGTTGAGAAAATATTCGACATGCGTCCGTATGCGATTGAGCAACGCCTCAAACTTCGCAACCCTATTTATTCTGAAACAGCCTCTTATGGGCATATGGGTAGAAAGAATGAAGAGGTGACTAAAATCTTCAACAAAGGAAAGAAAAATGAAAAGAAAGTGAAGGTTGAATTGTTTACTTGGGAAAAACTCGATTACGTTCCTCAGGTAAAAAAGGCCTTCGGATTGAAATAATAAAATGATATATCATTACTAAGAACTGCTTCGAAAGAGGCAGTTTTTTTTATGGGGTCGGCACTTCATCTCTCTTCAGCATAGGTGGCGATGGCACCGTGCAGCGAAGAAACATTATTCAACATTACGAAACGCAACATCGTTTTTAGATGATGACAACAAGGCAACATTTCATCAGAATAAAGCCCGCACGCAAATAAAATTGACATGTCAAATTCATCTTTATATTTGCTGCACAAAAACAACGCATAGTATGCTTAAAATTAAATTCGGAACAGATGGATGGCGCGCCATTATCGCACAGGAATATACAGTTCAAAATGTAGCCCGCGTGGCAGATGCTACGGCTCGTTGGCTTAAACAAAATAATCCATCACCTTCTATTGTCATCGGACACGATTGCCGATTTGGAGGTGTCTTGTTTACCGAAACAGCTATAAAAATATTCTGTACGCATGGTATCAAGGTATATACCCCTACCGACTTCGTAAGCACACCAATGATTTCCTTTGGCGTATTGACCTATAAAGCAAATCAAGGTGTGGTTATTACTGCTAGTCATAACCCGCCTGAGTATAACGGTTATAAACTCAAAGGGGCTCACGGCGGTCCTACACCACCCGAACTCATAGCCGAAGTCGAAGAATTAATTCCCGATCATGAAGTCGAAATCAAAGGAGATCTCAACGAATTCGAAAAAGCAGGTTTGCTTGAATATGTCAATCTAGAAAAAGAGTACGAAGATTATATCTGCACCAAGTTTGATGTTGCAGCGTTGAACAACTCATCCTTCAAAATGGCCTATGATGCAATGTATGGCGCTGGCCAGAATGTCATGAGACATCTTTTCCCAAAAACTGTTTTTCTGCATTGTGAAGAGAACCCGTCATTCAATAAAATAGCACCAGAACCTTTACATAAAAATTTGCTCGAATTATCCGAAACAATGCGAACCACACCAGAATTAAAATTTGGGTTGGCTAATGACGGCGATGCAGACCGCATTGCACTTTACGATGAAGACGGCAAGTATATCGATTCGCATCATATCATCTTATTACTGATTCACTATTTACATAAGTATAAAAATCTCAGTGGCAAAGTGGCCATTGCAGCATCTACAACACTTAGAGTCAATAAAATGTGCGAAATCTATGGTCTCCCTTGTGAAGTCACACCGATCGGTTTTAAATACATCAGCCAAATCATGATGAAAGAAGATGTATTGGTTGGTGGTGAAGAAAGCGGCGGTATTAGTGTAAAAGGTCATATCCCTGAACGCGACGGCATTTACGACGGACTTGTTATCTATGAATTCATGAACGCAACCGGCAAGTCGTTAAAAGACCTTTGTCGCGAAGTGTATGATGTAGTGGGTGAGTTTTATTATGAACGTGCCGATCTTCATTTACAAGAAAGTGAGAAGCAGCGTGTCATTGAACTTTGCAAAAAAGGCATCAGCACTTTTGGCAACTATAGTGTAGTTGAAACCAATTTAATTGATGGATTCAAATACGAATTGCCCAACGATTGTTGGACAATGATACGTGCTTCAGGCACAGAACCATTACTTCGTGTATACGCCGAGGGTAATACGCAAGAAGAAGTCTTAGCTATTCTTGCTACTGTAAGAGCCACCTTGGGGGTTTAATAGTTGTTTATCGTACTAATCAATATAGAGATAAGCAGCTAACACATGATATACATAAAATGAGCCATCTTTTCGGATGGCTCATTTTTTAAGTCGTTAATTATTTTCTAGTCATTCTTTCGAACCTTCTGAACAAATGATAGTTTATCATTTGTGACTATTTGCACGGTATAAAGTCCGTTTGCTAATTCAGATAAGCTAATCGTCACATTATTCATCCCTGCTACTGATTTCAATAAGACACTCTTCACCGTTCGACCGCTCATATCGCTAATGCGCACACTTGTCGTGGACGCTTCCGTCGCGAATAAATCGATATTCAAAACATCTGTTGTAGGATTTGGATACATGGTAACAGAATTTCCATCATTATCCCAAATCAAATCCACAATGCGCGATTCGTAGGTTGAATGGCCGTCAACATCTACTTGTTGCAATCTATAGTAGTTGTGCCCTATTGCAGGTTTAAGGTTCTCTGAACGATAATCAATATCGATTGAGCTGTTGCCGCCTGGAGCCTTTGTAGATACCTTCGCAAGTGTGCTGAAGTTAATGCCATCAGTACCATGTTGCAAATTGAAATACGCGTTGTTTATCTCACTTCCAGTTGTCCATTCAAGAATATCCTTTGAAGCACCTTTGTAACCAATGAAACGTGAAATGCTCACAGGTAAAGGACAAGAAACGGTTAATGTAAATGAACTATCGCAACCAGCTGCATTCTGGAAAGTAGCAGTATAAACACCAGAAGTGGTATATGTAACACCATTGACAGACCATGTATATAAACAACTTGTAACGTTAGTTGGTGGATTCACAGAACTGCTATTCACTGTTAATGATAGCACTGCTGTATTCGTGCAACCAGAAGCATTCAACGAAGTCACGGTATACGTTCCAGAGGCCGTATATGTTGTACCATTCCAAAGATAGCTGTCACATGCAGAGGTTGTAATATTACCATTCGTCGAGCTGTTATTTATGGTCAGTGTTAAAGTTGCTGTATTCGTGCAACCGTCAACATTCAATGAGGTAAATGTGTAAACACCCGATGTGGTATACGTCAAACCACTTGTTGCCCAAGTATAGGTATCACAAGCAGTGGCAGATAAACTACCAGTTGTTGTGCTGTTATTGATTGTCAGTGTCAAAGTCGCCGTATTCGTACATCCGTCAACATTCAATGAGGTAAATGTGTAAACGCCCGATGACGTATACGTCAAGCCATTATCTACCCAAGTATAGGTATCACAAGCAGTGGCGGTTGTTGCGGTTGTAGTACTTAGATTAATCGTAAGATTTAATGTAACAGTGCTATCACAACCAGCCGCAGTTGTATAGGTTAGCGTATGAACTCCTGAACTCGTATATGTAACACTATTCGATGACCACGTATACGAATTACAAGCGGTCTGATTAATAATGGTAATTATCGGACCTGTTGGTGCAGAAATAGTTAGAACTGTGGTTGCGGAGCATAATTTCGCATCTGTTGCAGTGATGGTATACGTTCCAGGACCTGCAGGAAATGGAGTTCCAGGAGACACCGCAATTCCGTTAATGTCAAAAGTCAACGTTGATGGAGTAGGATATGGTGCAGGAGGAGGTATTGTATCAAAAAGACCTATACCACCTGTGCCTGAGAAAACTATATTAGAGGTTCCACCAAAACAAGTAATTGGAGCAGCATTGGCACTTACTGTCACCGGCGGCGCTTGGCCTAAATTGACATACGCGGTATATAAACATCCATTATCATCTTCAATTTTCACATGGTAGGTCCCTGGTGTTAAAGTATCTCCTATCTGAACGGCAAAGTTATCGGCAAAAGGATCATTCAATGTATCACCCGCGGCATTCATCCACCAAGTTAAATAATCCTGCACACCACCAACACCACCGTTGAAAGACATTGGATCTGTTGAAGTACCTCCCTGAATATGAATTTCAAGATATCCATCATTACCTTGACACGAAACTAAATTACCCCAGAAACCTGCTAACAATGAATCGGGCTCATTGATAAATACGGTGTCGCAGGCAGTTAAGGAACCTGACGTCGCGCAAACCGTATGTATTCCTGGTGTTAAGTTATAGAATAGTCCTGTATTATTAGATTGAACACCACCATCCAATACAAATGAATATGGTGTAACACCGCCATATGCAATAATCTGCGCGAAACCGTCATTATTATTTTTACAAGATATATGTTGAATCACAGTATCTGTAATATAAAACGTAGCGCTGTTGATAATCAAGTTTAGAATATCGGTCTGCACACAACCATTTCCACCAAGTACAGTATTGGTGTAGACACCACCAATAGTATACGTTTGACCATTAACCGGCCAAACATAAAATGCAGTTGCCGTGATTGTAGTTGATGTAGTTGACGTGGCGTTTATCGTTAGATCTAATACAAACGAACTATCGCATCCAGCTGCATTAGTAAACGACGCAGTTCGTATACCACTGTTAGTGTATGTGACACCATTCACAGGCCATGTATATGAAGTACAAGCGTTTATATTGCTTGCAGAATTAATTGATGCTTGATTAATAGTAAGATTTAATGTGACTATACTATCGCAGTTTGATGCACTTATATAGGTAATAGTATGTACACCTGATGTAGTATACGTGGTCGAATTCACCGGCCATGTATAGGAGTTACATACTGATATATTACTTGTCGTTCCTATCACTGAAGGTTGATTTATAACAACAAGTGTCGTACCCGTGCAACCTTTTGTATCTGTAGCCGTAACGGTATAGGTACCTGCTGGGTAATTTGATGCAATTGGCAAACCACCAATAGTGATTACTTTATTTCCGTCACCACCAGTTGCAGATGCTGTAATGATTGAAGACCCACCAAAACAGTTTATTGCTGTTGCGGCGGCAGTAACAGTCACAACTGGTGTTGCCGCTAATGAAACTGAATTACTAAGTGAACATCCATTATCATCCAATACTGATAAGTAATACGTGCCAGCAGGTAAACTAGAAATAGTAATATCGTAGTTATTAGTAAACTGATTATTTAAAGTATCCGGAGGTATATTTGAATTAGTCCATAGAGTTAAGTAAGGTTGAACATTATTGGTTCCTCCAGTAATGTTAGCTGTAATCTGACCATCATTACCAAGACAAGACACAGTCGAATCAATAACGAAACTAATCGCTAAAGGAGCAGGATCAACAAATGTAATGGTCGAACAAAGAGTGAATGTTCCATCAGTTGCGCAAATTGTATGAGTCCCTGCAGATAAACCAACAAAAGAACCAGTAGTGTTAACAAAACTTCCTCCATCCACATTATAGGTATAAGTACCGGTACCAACTGCCGTAGCCAAGGCCGAGGCGTCATTATTGCCAAAACACGAAATAGGCATATCTTCCACAACAGTCAACGAAAAGGCAGCGCCTGTAATTGTGAGATTTAATGTGGCGACAGAATCACAACCTAGGGCATTCACTAAGGTTGCTGTATGAATTCCAGTACTGCTATAGACAGCACCGTTTGCAGCCCAGGTATAACTTCCCGCCTGGGAAATAGTTGTTGTGGATGAACTACTTTGGTTGATGGTTAAGATTAATGTAATATTACTATCACAACCTACACTATTTAAAAAAGTTGCTACATAGGATCCAGAAGCAGTGTAGGTATTTCCATTAACAGGCCATGTATATGTGTTACAGACTGATACAGCAATAGGAGGATTTGTAGAAATTGAGGAAACTGTAAGATTCAATGAAAGGCTACTATCACAACCTGTCGCGTTTGTAAAAGACGCGGTATACGTACCCGACGCAGTGTAGGTCTGATTATTAGCTGACCACAAATAAGATGTACAAGCTGAAGCATTTGTAGTTGCATTTGTACTTGCATTATTGAATGTGACATTACCTGTGACAATACTATCACATCCATTTCCATTGACATAGGTATTTGTGTAAATGCCAGTAGCAGAAACAGTTGAACCCCAAGGTAATGTATAACTAGCAGCGCAAGTATTCGCATTGAATGTAGAACTTAACACAGTTGCTGGTTGCGTAATGCTTGCCAGAACAGTGTCAGAACAACCGTATGAGGTCGTAACTGTAATTGAATAAATACCTGCAGATAAATTCGAAACCGTAAACGGATTACCAGAATATGCGATGTTGGCACCACCATTAATTTTATATGTACCTACCGTACCTGTTGGAGCAGCTGAACCCGTATTCGATAAAGTCACCAATGCCGAACCAGTACTTTGACCAAAACAAACAATTGGTGTAGTGGCAGCAGAACCACTAAATAGAGCAGAAGGACTTAAAAAGAAACAAGGCGTATTGACTAACCCACTCAATAATTGCAACGTTGATGCCGCAGCAGGATTTGCAGTACCATTAATAACATAATTATTGACGGTAGAAGCAGTGCCTACGTAACACGTGGCAATGCATTGAGTTTTCCCTGCCCCTGTAATAAGTTGAAGATTGAGTGCTGGATTAAAATCAGCTGGGAAGGCTACAGTGTTCGTAACCTTCATCGTAGCAAGACGAATAGGCGTTCCGGCAGTCATAAGATATTCGTTACCCGGAGCGGCAGAAGTCGTTGTTAAACGCAGATGGTTAAGTGCTAAATTGCTCCCAGCACTTACATTAGGAATTGCAGTTAATATAGGATCACGAGAAACAAAAGTATGCGTCAAAGTACCTCCATTAGCCATACCTGCCGCAAAATTAATCCCTGTAGAATATGCACGAAGATATAATGTTGTCGTACCTGTATTCGTCAACATTACATCGTATGTAAACTCAGTTGGACTTGTCTGAACAGCATTGGTCAATGACATGGTTACGGCTGTACCAGCAGTCTGAGAATACCCCATGGTACTGACCAAAATAAATGTCAACAAAGAAAGACCAAATGATAATTTTTTTTGTAAAGTAGTACTCATGGATTAGTATTTTATTTTTACCGGATATGTATGCCACTTAATCTAAAGAAAAACTAGTGGCAGTTCACTTCATGTATTGCGAAAATAACACATTTATTTAAATTCTATACAAAATAAGCTTGTTTTTTATTTCTTAATATAGAAATAATGCGTGCCATTTTATCGTGAAATAAAGTATAAAAAATAACCGCACCAGAAACAAGACGTGAAAGATCCTCAACCTTCATAAAAAAACCGGTCACAAAGACCGGTTCAAATTTTTAAAAGCAATGAAACGAATGAACGAACACCTTACTGCTTATTGAATGTCTGAGCATAGTTCAACGCTTTACCGTCAACTACTTTCAACATATATATGCCGTTTGATAATTCACCAACATTCACTGTGATTTTGTTTAATCCTTCTGTTAAGTCAGATTGAATCACTTTGACAG
>CAIRSV010000029.1 GCA_903881265.1 uncultured Bacteroidota bacterium | reverse complement strand
TTCGGGACTTGAAGTAAAAGAAGTCTCAGGTAAATTATCACAAGCTGCAAAAAAACGACTATTAAAACCTACTCCTGCTCCATATTCAGATATTCCCGTCACTCTACCTATACCAATAACATGGCGATGATTGTTCTTAATGAATTCGAAACTTGTGCGAAAAACCTCCATTAATTGATGGTTATTTATAAATCGCTGATCTGTTTGAGCTTGATTAAATAATTTACGTGCATTTATAAAAGCCTGACTGCTGAGATAAAAAAATAACGCACCATTTTGCAAATCATGTCGTGGAGCAGTCCAATGTAACAATGTGTTCTTATTCATAAGCATCATTACATCGCTAAAAGGTTCGGTTTGCAGATAATGATTAATACCTTGTTCATATGTGTTTGAATCGACCTCTGTGATTTTATTTTCGTCTAGGTAGTCTTTATATCTGTTACCTGCGTTTTTACGAAATTCATCATATAAGTCATCTAAATTATCACGGAAACCGGTAACTGTAAGACCTGCTCCAACGTGGTATGTTGACATACATAGTGCCTTTCTAATAATTCGCTTAGCGTTTCCCGATGCTGATTACGGATCGTTCTTGACGTATCGCTCAAGATTGCTGTAGCGCTCTATGAATTATGTGTTTTAATTCCTATTCGACGAACAATCAAATTTGTTCATCATATGATGGACAATAATGCTAAGTAACATATATTGTTTCTAACAGATATACACTGCTACTTTGCCTTCTTTGTAGTCAGGCTTGGTTGTACGCGATGGTGTTAACTCCTCTGTGATTTTAGTGTAAAGGAAATTATCGCTTGGTACGGTATCTAACTTGAGTCCAAATTCGCATGCTTCCTTTACTTTTTCATCATGCATAACTTTGAATCCTAAGTCAATTCTATATGAATACAACAGTTCACGTGAGGAATACAAGTACATAAAACGAGGATGAAGTATGCTTGTACCTATATCGTTGTCGTACGAATAAATGCGGATGGCTGCGATATGTTTCAATTCGTCGGTTTTTTTATGTAGATGATTAATAATATCAGGGAAGTGGTCAAAATCTTCTTTTTTTCTTCTGTTATGGCTTTTGTATTTGTCAGTTTGCACAAAAATTTCTATTTCTGTAGGATTTGTCAGTAGCTTATCAAATTTACCGAGTAAAAAGTCGATGGCAGTGAAATCTAAATTTTTTCCAAGGAACATATAGCGATCAACCAATTTAATACGCTTCCATTTTTCAATGCTAATGACAGGCGCAAAACGTTCTTTCCAAAAAGTACTACGTAGGCTTCCTGGTACTATAGTGGTACTCTTAAGCTGTTTCATTTGAGAATAGATACTTGTTTCATCAATTGCCTTCCAAGTTGCACATTCAATGTCTGAATGGGTCGGGTGTGGTGCAACATAGGTATCATCATCGTACTTAAACAGCATATGAAACTTGGATTTGGACATCGCTACAACTCTGATAAATGTGTGTAGTGTGGATTGATCTGACTGTTCGATAGCACCATTCCAGTCCGGGACTGCACGACGCGGTATTTTTTTGCAGATACGTCTAAAAGCATCACGGCTTTTTTGCGGCAACTGGCTAATCTGTTGATAAAAGTGTGAGTGTTCCATCGAATCACCATCGTGAACCAACAAAAATGGCTGATTGTGCATGAGCTTACTAAGCCGGCTAAAATCATCACCGTCGTGCTTATATTCGCGGATGGAGTCGTGCTCACTGAGATCAATGGCAATTGGTATGATCATTGGTTATCTCCCTGCCATATCATCGCGGAAGCCTTCTTCGAAGAATCCATG
>CAIRSV010000028.1 GCA_903881265.1 uncultured Bacteroidota bacterium | reverse complement strand
TTACGTAAACCATCCATGATACTGATGTTTGAAGTCCAGCCCAATGAATGAATACGTTGACTGTCAAGTAACTTGCGCGGAGCGCCATCTGGCTTGCTGGTATCCCAAATTATTTCCCCCGAGTACCCAACAAGTTGCGAAATCATGGAGGCCAGTTCGCTGATTGAGTAATCTATTCCAGATCCCACATTCAGAGGGAGATTTAGGGATTCTGTATCGTGGCCGAGCATATGAATGCATGCATCGGCAATATCCTCGGAAAAAATAAACTCTCTTTTCGCCTTGCCGCTGCCCCACAATACTATCTGTTGGGCATTTTCCAGCTTTGCATTATAAAAACGATGAATGAGTGAGGATAGAACATGTCCTGAAACAGGACTGAAATCATCGTTGGGGCCGTACGCGCTATTGGGTATGAGTGGGATAAAGCGATTTTCTCCATATTGCTTATTATAGGCCATGCACAATTGAACGCCCGCCAGCTTGGAAACAGCATAGGGTAAACTGGTGGGCTCTGGGTGTCCACTGAGCAACGCCTCCTCTGCCATTGGCTGAGGGCATTCCCGCGGGTACATGCAGGACGAACCGAACAAGATAAGCTTTTTCACGCCGGTCCGGTGAGCGGCGCCAAGCACGTTCAATTGTATTGCCAGATTCGAAGTAATAAAGTCGGCTGGAAAATTGAGGTTTTCAACGATACCGCCGACTCGTCCTGCTGCCAAAATCACATATTCCGGCCTGTGGCGCGCAAAAAATTCTGTTACTTTAACTGTATCCATCAAGTCAATAACTGAATGTTCAGCAGTAACTACTTGTTCAAATGAGCAGCATTGAAGACGTTTGATAACTGCCGATCCAATCAATCCGGTGTGTCCGGCGACATATATTTTTTTTGATTTATCGAACATGGGGTTACAGACCGTTCGGTTGATAAAGAACTATACGGCTACCACTTTCCTCAAATTCGAACGGTACATGAATTAAGTTCGAAAGACTGGCGCGAATGGCCTCGTGATTGGCAGGGTTCGCGAATAGCAAAAGAAATCCACCGCCGCCTGCGCCTAAAATCTTTCCGCCAATCGCACCGGCATCTTTGGCTTTTGAGTAGATCAGGTCAATCTCAGGAGTGGACACGCGTTCAGACAAGCTACGTTTATATTGCCAATTAATATCGAGCAATTTTCCGAATGACTCAATTGATTCGTTGCGATCTTGTAATATATTTATGGCCTCATCTACAGATGAGCGCATAAATTTAAGCTCATTGTTTCTCCTGTGCAGGTTGGCAATTTTTGATCGAGCAATTTCCGACGCAATACGTGAAACTCCAGTAAAACAAAGCATAAGGTGCTGCTTTAGTGAATTTTTTCTATCATTAGGTACGATAACGGGATAAACGGTAAACGCACCGTTCTTGTGAAATTCAATTTTGTTGAATCCGCCAAAAGCAGCCGCAACCTGATCTTGTGATCCTACATTTTCCTGGATCAGATTCTGTTCAATATGAATCGCATCGCGTGCCACTTCCACTTGACTAGCATATCTTCCTCGAAGGGCATATAAAGCATGAACAAGCCCAACTGTAAAAGCGGAACTCGAACCTAATCCAGATCGCGCGGGCAAGTCCCCATCATGATGAATTTCAAGGCCATCTTCGATGCCGGCCCACTTCAATGTAGCCTTAACAGAGGGATGAACTATCTCATCGACACAGGAAACATTCTCGATATGAGAGTAAACGATTCTATGCTTGTGCGAGAAAAAGGGGGGTAGCTTTCTACAGGTAATATAGCAATATTTATCAATGGTTGTAGAGAGTACCGCACCTCCTTGTTCCAGATACCAGGCTGGGTAATCGGTGCCACCGCCAAAAAAAGAAATACGATACGGTGTTCTGCTTATAATCATATGTGGTTCCCAATTTTTCTAGCTTCATGCATTCTCAGTCAATTTTCGAATCGAATCTTCGTAATGTTTTTCGATAACTTCTGTCCAGGGCTCAGAGCTTGGGTGACTGTTATTGGAACTCATCCAGTTGCGAATTGGTATTGAGAATCCAGTTTTTTTCTTTTTTGAGATGGCATCAGGAAGCTTTTTGAACAGTGAATTTGCCATTAGTGACTTTCCTTTTGACTTTGCAATTTGATCAAAGTGGCCAGAAAGTGAAGCGAGCAGCTTGACGTCAACCAGTGGACATCGCAGTTCAACCCCGTGAGCCATGCTGGCCCAGTCTGAATCGCGTAGTAATTGATTTTTAAGATAGGTGACGGATTCAATCTGGGCAAGAGCGAGGCTACAGACAGGCGATTGATTTTCTACTTGCAAGTTAACCCAATGGATTGGATCAAACTGAAGTAAATGCCGTAATTCCTTAGGCTCGAGAGGCCGTTCAGAAATACTTTGTGGGTCAGAAACGCAGCGTTTTAAGAACCAGGCACCTTGAATGGTATTGCAAAATTCCAATACTTCGCCCCATTTTCTATTTTTCGTATAATCGGAGATTAGCGCTAAAAGATACGATAAAGTACCGGCGATAATAGGTGCCTTGTTGATTAACGACGTTATTCTGACTGCCAGAGGCAGGCTTCGAAAGCTATCATAGCCAAAAAATAGTTCGTCTCCTCCGATTCCGGATAAAACAACTTTGAGTCCGGCTTCCTTTGCTGCTTTTGATGCATACCAAGTGTTTATTCCGTCTACGGATGGTTGATCCATTGATGAGAATATGGAATCCATATCATTGACGAAATCGGATTTGCTGACAATTTTGATGTGATGTTTTATGGAAAATTGTTTCGCAATGATTCCGGCGCCTGGAGCCTCATCTTCCTTTTGCCCTTTATACTCATTGTAGGCAATCGTTACGCCAATTATTGATTGCTCAGTAAGCTCGGACAACAATCCAGCAACGACTCCAGAGTCAATGCCTCCAGATAGGAACACGCCAAAAGGAACATCGGCCTTTGAATGATATCGAATTGACTCTAGCAAGCAGTCTCGAATGTAGGCTTGCAGATTAAAATCAGCGGAGGTGGAGGGATATTTTTCAAGCCAAGCAATTGAAATATCTTCTATCTTTGAAATTTCAAATTTCCCGCTGGACAGTTCGAATGAAGCATAACAGCCAGCAGGTAACGCCTTGATATCTTTGAACCAAGTGTCTGGTTCGGGAACGCTGCCTAATAGATGAAAAGCAACTTTGCTGGCATAGTCACGAGTTAATGGAATGATCTTCGACGCTAATAAGGATTTAACTTGCGATGCAAAAATTAATCCGTTCTTAAGTATCGAATAGTAAAGCGGCTTTATTCCATAAGGGTCTCTTGCTAAATGAAGTCTTCTCTCGGCATTATCGTAAATGACGAAGGAAAACATTCCTCTTAGCTGGGCCAGTCCAGCGACACCATGCATGCAAAAATGATAAAGAAGCACTTCTGTATCGCTATTGGTTTTGAACTTAATTCCTTGGGCCTCTAAACTGTATCGCAACTCTTTATAGTTATAAATTTCCCCATTAAAAACAATAATGAATCTGCCGTCATCGCTGGAAAGCGGCTGATCGGAGCGATGATCCACATCCAAAATCGACAAGCGCCGATGAGCAAGACAAACAAAATCAGTAGGACACGACCAGAGGCCACTTGCATCCGGTCCTCTAACCTTCAGAGCCGTACTGACGCGTGTCATCACCTCGTTTGGCGAATCCGAATAATTCCAACTCGTCGACGCAATGCCGCCAATCCCACACATGAAATTACGAATCGGTCCTGGTGGCAATAATATGGCCGGTTCTCATGTTTCTGCTGCTTTCATTTGCTAGGTGCTCAACATATACCTCGGTGGGTCCGGTATGAAAATATGTATAACCTCTTTCTGATAAATAGGCTTCAAGGCTGTCGAATCCGTAGTGATACTCGATAAGCAGGTATTTGAATTTCCTGATGACGTCTGTTGGGGTGTTGAATAATATTTCATATTCGTAACCCTCGGTGTCTAGCTTGAGAACAGCATCGTTGATGCCGTATGCATCGACAATATCGCTAATGGTAACCATAGGCACGGTGGTTACCGCTCCTGGCTTTGTGGTGTCAATGCCAAACATATCTGTAGCTTCACCATCGAGTTCCAGCGTGCCTGTTGCCCCCCCGACTGCGACTGAATGGACACTGCAATTTTCTGTGTAGCCATTTTCATCAATATTTCTAGTGGCTAATGCAGCGTAACCGGGGAATGCCTCATAGGCATGCACATGAGTCGCACCTTTATTGAGAAAATAAATAGCGGTATCACCAAAAGCAGCTCCGATATCAATGACCTGGCGACCTTTGACATCAATTTTCTTCATGAAGTCTTTATAGGGATCGAAGGCAAATATTTCAAATATTGTTGAAAATCCATATTTTCCGAACTGCATGCACAAGCGCTTACCCCCATATTCGAACGAAAGAGAATCTTCACCGAGAACAGCGCTTGGTAGCTTGGCAAATAAATGGGTTTTTAAAATAAAGTCTACCCAAGTCCTTTGATCGTTAACAATCTGCTCACTGCCATCCTTGAACCGCGCAATAAACACACGATTACTAAGGCGGGAATGAACGACCGTCAAAGGGTTTTTAGTGGTTCGAAATATATAGGCAAGAGTTTCAATTCTAGCCGAAGCATTGTTAACGAAGCCCATTTATGATACCTTTAATTCTAATGAAAATTATGTATGCAATGCGCAAGACGCTTCTGGGTAAAAGCAAAAAAGGCCAGAGGCTCCAGAATCTGATCCTTCGCCAATATATTGGTACAAATCGATAATGATCAAATGTAGTGTTGCCAAATCCGGTGGTATACCCAAGGGCTCTCTCCACTAGGATAGATTTGAGTACGCGGATTATGTTTTTGTCTAGGGCTCTGTTAAGAGCATGCCTGGAAAAGACGATTCCATCTTTCTTGGCAATGGAATGAAGATTGATTCCGAATACTTCGATTTGATTGTACCATCGCTTTTCCCCAGATGGCTTGGGCAGGCTTTTGAAATAAGAGTCGCCAAAAATTGCCAAACTACCTTCGGTTCCCAAGGATACAAAAACAACGTGCAGAAGAACAAATGATGAACCAATATATTCGTCGATATCAGAGAGAGCCAGGCGCGCTGAATCATGTCTTAATATAACTGCAGTTATGAATCCTAATAATCCGATATCAAATTGAAGCAACGCGTCGTTATTTGGTAATGAAACCGTTTTATTGAAATTGAACGTCTTGTAATTTTCGTTTGTCTCGTCCTCTGAGTTAAGCCATATAAACTTGAAATCGTTGGGCTCTTTTAGTTTTTCGATAAGATCGTCGACTTTTTCGGGAAATGGAACGTCGTCGCCGAAAAACCAAATAAATTTACCCTTGGCATTTTCCAAGAGGAATTTTAACGCTGTATCGATTCCTTTTCCGCTAGACCTTCTGCAGTGAATTACCGGTAAATATTTTGAATATTCCGAGGTTATAGCCTCCGAACTGTCGTGATCACTGTCATCGCAAACGATAATTTCCAGTTGTTCCTTGTTTTTTATTTTTGATATTTCGCTGAGAAATAACCGATAGCGATGGGGTTGATTAAACGTCGGAACGCATATGGATATGAGAGGCGCCACTACCGGTTCTCCAAAAAAACGTCGTACGTTTTACCTGTGTGTGGGTAGCCGTGCAACTTGGGCAGAAAGTAGCTTGGCTGAGCATATATATCTCCAATAGCTGTTGGAACGTCCTCGAATAAATGCTTGTAATCGTTTCTAATAAAGAAAGCATTCGCGCCAGTCAGCAAATTACAGCAAATTAATGTGTAGTTGTGTTTGGAAAACAGTTCACTATAACTCTGCAGGGAAGCGCCAAAATATGCGTCATTTTCATATAAATGGGATTCGTCATATTTTATGACGAATTTTATGGGAGGGGGAAAGTGAGCGTTGTATTCCACCACAAATATTTTCGGGGTTATGCCGCCATCAAGAAGGCGCTCTACAAAATAATAATCGTTTCCATCGAAATCTAGCGAGACGTAATCGAATTCCGACTTGCCGAGATCGGAAAGCGAACCGTTGGCAAGCGCTAAAATGTTTTTATCCGTTACCCAGGATTTTTTATAATTAATTCTATCCCCTATGAGATGCCCCGGAATTTTTAAATTGTCGTTTCCAATCCACACACCTCTCCATCCTGCGGCGGCTAAGATTAATGTATTATTTTCTGTCCCGTCCCCAACCCCAAATTCGCAAAATGTAGCGCTAGTATCGAGGCCGATTCGATTAATAATTTCGAGTGTGATTCCATCTTCATCACCTTGGGAGAAGCATTTGTATCCATATTTGGCTATTGGATTTTTTGATTTTGATTTTCTGTCTTCGTACGTATGCCAAAGCAAAAACTCCCGAATATCCCCGCAGCTATTTTCGATGTTTTTTCCCCGGCGGAAAAATTTCCTTAAACCTCGGGTATAGGCAATGATATGATTTTTAATTCTATGTGCAATTAAATTAATCAATTTAATATTTCTTTATTGTTGCAACAAATTCTTTATCGTGCTGAACCAGTTCGTAAATGAGCTGCTCGAACTTGATTTTTGGTTCCCAGCCTATTGTTTCTTTGATTTTTAAATTATCGCCGATCAGAGGAGTGCGTATAATTGGTTGCGTACTCTTGGTTGTTACATAGTTTTCATATTCTAAACCAGCTGCCGAAAATGCTAGTTCGGTCAAATCGCGAACAGTGTGTCCTACGCCGGTGGAAATGATGAAATCATCCGCAGTGGAAGCTTGCAGTATCATCCACATTGCCCGCACGTAGTCTTTTGTATGCCCCCAGTCTTTTATGGAGTTAAGATCGTTCAGGGCTAGAGAACTCTCAAGACCCAGAGCAATACTCGCCACGGCTAGCGATACCTTTCGAGGCAGAAAATTTGCTCTTCTCCGTATCGATTCGTGATTGTATAAGATTCCTGAGCATCCAAAAATTCCATATTGCGCCCTGTACATTTTTACTAATGCCATTCCACTCGCTTTTGAGAGGCCATATAGAGTCAGCGGTGAAATCTCGGACTGTTCGTTCTGAGGGCAGACGGAACACCCCATGAAGACATTGCAGGAAGCGGCGTAAAATATCCTTGTTTTATTTCTTAGATGTTTTGCAATGACGTCCAGAAATAGTGCTAACGATCTTGTGTTGACACTGAATGTCGTATCGTAATGACTGAAGTCCAGTGGGTTCTCATTTGTCGTGGCGAGGTAATATATTTCATTCGGTTTAAAACGAAGCAATAAGGCTTGAACTTCGTCTTGGTTGTCAATATCGATCCTAGCGATATGGCTGTAGGCATAGGCAAATGAAAGGTGCTTTTCAATTTCGTTGCTTCGATTTTTTCGAATTATCCCGATGACCGAATAACCCTTTGCGTGGAGAAGTTCCGCTAAATATGAGCCATCTTGTCCAAACGCACCAACAATTACAGCTGTTTTCTTATTATCCATTGGATTTTATCCCATGCCAAAATCCACGGATGAATTGATTGAGATTGCCGGCTAAAAATAATATATTAGCCGTTCTAATCGCGCGTAGTTCCTGAAGCATGTTCGAGAATTTTAATTCGCCCAGATGATGGCCGGCCCAATATATTCTTGTTTTGTCAAATTCGCTTACAAAGGCCTTGTCTAGAATCGGAGCAGTGAATGCAGGCACATTGGCCTCAGATAGTTTCTCTAATATTTTCCTGAAAACCGTGGTGCTTTCATGCGATGAGTGGGCTTTTTTTTGACCTGCTGTAGCTATTTGCTCCCGTTTTTCTTCATTTTTCAAATAAAACCTGATTTTTTCAAGAAGCTCTTCTTTGGTTTGAAAAGTATCGATCTCGTAGCCTATATCGAAAAGTTTTTCCAGTTCGTAGGCTGCTTCGGTCAAACAGAGTGAGCCAAGAAAGGTGATTTCAGTTATTCTGCCCTTGCACTGCTTGAGCTTTTGATGGATAAGAAATTTGTCACTGACAGCGCCAGTGAAGTTTATGCATATTTTGCTTCTTCTTATTATATCGAGCATTTCCTCGTGGCTCGCAGCCCCAAGTTCCGTTCCATGGCCCGCCACCACCACATCTATTCCATTTGTTTTCAGATTCTCTATGTATTCTTTTCTGTCGGACCGATAGATGCCACCGATAAATGAAACGTCGATGTCTTTGATGGTGGAGATTTTAGGATAGATCTTTTCAGAAAGCCCGAATCCCCATGTGCAGGGAAAGTTGTAAAGGCGAAATGCACCGGCCATCGCCGGCATGAATAACCAGGTTAGATTTACAGCTTGCGCATAATAACGATCGTGCCATTCGAAACAATGCTCGCTATCTGGCAAGGCCAAAATTGTCTTGTAGCCTTTTTTGGTCATTTTGTATATAAATTGCGGGCTTATCAATTTAGAAATGCCGAGCAATATTACAATAAGAGCGATCTTCGATTCGCCTGCTTGAAGCTCAATGTATTTTTGGACTCCAAAAAAGCCACGAGTTTTATATTCTTTTGTGTAATCTATTTCAATATAAGTGGAGCAAAAATGCCTCATGCCGATACTCAGGTTCTCGGCATGAGAGTTTTTTTGTATGTTTTCACTTAGAAATAAAATGCTCTGGCTTTGCATGGTGTATCAAATTATTCGTAATTCAGGCATTGGGACGATAAATTTCCCACCTCTTTCGATAAATTCTTTTTCTCTCTGGAGAAATTCGGGGAGAAAGTGCCATGCTAGAACGAAATAATAATCTGGACATTCTTTCCTCGATTCTTCTTCAGAAATAATGGGAATGTTTGTTGCAACTGTTTTTAGACCCCATTTGTCCGGGTTTCTGTCGGCAATTTTTTCTATCAATTTTGAAGTGATTCCGTGATACTGCAGAGTGGTATTTCCCTTCGTGGAGGCTGCATATCCGTGAATTTT
>CAIRSV010000027.1 GCA_903881265.1 uncultured Bacteroidota bacterium | reverse complement strand
TCCATTAATCCGTGAATTTGTGGCTAATTGCTTTTATGATAAAGGAATACCCTGTCATGATTACAGATTAAAAAGCCACAGATTTGAAATGGGAATGAATCCATTAATCTGTGAATTAGTGGCTAATTACTTTTATGATAAAGGAATACCCTGTCATGATTACAGATTAAAAAGCCACAGATTTGAAATGGGAATGAATCCATTAATCTGTGAATTAGTGGCTAATTGCTTTTATGATAAAGGAATACCCTGTCATGATTACAGATTAAAAAGCCACAGATTTGAAATGGGAATGAATCCATTAATATGTGAATTTGTAGCAAAACGACCGAAATAAAAAAACGCCCTTAAGGGCGTTTTTCAAAAATTTTTTTTCGATTAAAAGAAGGTGCTTCTATTATCTGTAATCTTAGCTTTCTTTTTCAGCACCTGTGGAATGGTACCTGAAATTTGTTGTGCCATTTGTTGCGATAATTGCGTTCGTTGTATCATCATCATCGCATCGTTGTTCGGATTACTTGATTGGTCAGGCGCTTCTGTAATGCCTTTCACCGTAATGAAAAAGACACCTTGCTCACCTGGTATACCTGGCGATACTTTATTAATCAAATTCTTATTGAACGCAGCACCAGTTACTTTTGGTTCGTAGCCAAATGCATCATTACCGCCACCTGCAAATAATACTGTATCCGAATTTTTTACCTCACCACTAGCTAATGCCGCTATGTCTTGCAACGACGATTTTCCTTTTCCTTTCTCCGCTAATAGTTGTCCTTTCTTTTCTTTTTTCAAATACGATTCTAATTGTGGTCGCATTGATTCAACATCAGGTAAGCTTCCTTTTTCTTGACGTGAAATCAAATTCGCGATCACACATTTATCTTTCAAGTTCATAACACCTGATACGGCGCCAATTTCAGCATCAAATGCCCAACGTGATAATTCACGTGCAGCGCCTAAACCTTGAATGCTTG
Organism: uncultured Bacteroidota bacterium; assembly: GCA_903881265.1. Taxonomy (GTDB): domain Bacteria; phylum Bacteroidota; class Bacteroidia; order Chitinophagales; family Chitinophagaceae; genus OLB11. The sequence goes on along the minus strand of CAIRSV010000027.1, from coordinate 1,896 downwards.
CTTGTGTATTGGTCATATTAGCCGCCACTCGTTTGTCCTTGCTCATTTTCTTAGCCGTCTCTGAAAATGTTTTACTGTCTTTTGCTTTTGTGGTAAATTCTGTTGCTTTCGCATACACCGCTTGTGTGGTCATTTCACCAGCTTGTAAGGCTTTGCTCACAACCGCTAATTTGACACTAGGTTTGAAATTTGTCTGCGCAATCACTTTTATTAAATGATACCCAAATTGCGTTTTTACGACTTTCAAATCGCCTACCTTACCATTGAAACAAGCATCATTAAATTCAGCTACCATTTGACCCTGACCGAAGGTTCCAAGGTCACCGCCTTTTTGTGCACTGCCTTGATCTTCTGAACGCGTTGCTGCTAATTGTTCAAAATTTGCGCCAGCTTTCACTGCTGTTTCAATACTATCGATGATTATTTTAGCTTCAGGCTCAGTGCGTTGTTTACCAATTGCCACCAAGATATGCGATGCTTTGACGCTATCCGGTACTGATTTCTTATCTAAAACTTTGGCTAACTTATAGGTATTGTCTGCAAAATAAGGACCAACAACTGCGCCTATAGATGCGGCCATAATGTCGGCTGCGTTTGGCGATTTTAATTTTTCTTCTGATAAGTAAACATCTTTAAATGATTCTTCAGAATATTTAGCGACAAACTCTTCGTTGTTTTTGGTTGAATCAAATTCACTGTGAATCTTATTTAATACACCCAAACTAGCCGCTGTATCTTCTTGCGAAGGAATAATGTCAAATACGACATATTCAACTTTCGCCATGTCTTCGGTTGATTTGAATAAACTTTCTTTTTTCTGGATGAACGCTTTAATTTCTTCATCTGTGATTTTGATCGAACTGTCGCTGATCATTGTATAAGGTAACTGCGTAAAACTAACAGCCGATGTATTCGTTTGTTCTTTATTCATATTCTTCAACATGAACGTTGGTATATAAATTCCTTTTGTAATCAAGTCGCTGTATTTAGTGCTCATTCTTGATTTGATCATAGATTCTTCAAAATCCTTCCATTGTGAACGACGCGTAATTTGTTCTTCTCCCTTACCTTGACTCAATGAGTTTAAAAATTCGCTCACTTTGGCTGGATCGAAAATACCTGTATTAGGATCAGTAAAATTTTGTTTGATCATTGGATCGGCAAACGGACCGGTTTCCATGTCTTGTAATTCTTTATCAGTTAATACAATACCTAATTTTTCATTTTCACTTTCAATTAAGTTCTCGCTTAATACATCATTCCATACTTGCTCATTCAACTGAGTTTGTTCTTCTTCAGTCAACGGCACGCCTTTATTACGCGCTTTCATATTTTCTTCATACTGTTGACGCTTGGCTTCAAAGCCTTTGGCATCAATACGTTTGCCATTGATTTCGGCGAGCAACGATCTATCGTTACCGAACATATTTCGAACATTGCTTTGCATAGCATCCATGACCAAAAAACCGATCAAGGCCACCACGATGGCTCCTACTACAAATCCGATATACTTATTTCTAATGTTTTGAATTACCGACATATTATACACATTTTTTAGAGGATTGCAAAAATAGAGGATTTACATTGGTATTTCAAAGTTTTTATGGCTTGATTTTGAGCTTATCTTGGTTTTTTGTCAATTTAGCTTCTTTTTGATGGGGATTAAATTGTGTGTATTTCTAGTTTTATCCCATTCGCCTTTTGTGTCATGTGTCTTTTTGTGGACAGGCTGGTTTTTTTACAAGAGTTCTACTATGCTAATCCACTACTCACACCCTAGATTTTTTTCATTTGCTGTTTAATCCACATCTTTTCTGTGTTGCGTTGAAACATCAGCTATTATTGAATTTGTACTGTGGATTAAAAAATTTAAAATGTTAATATGAATGGGATAAG
>CAIRSV010000026.1 GCA_903881265.1 uncultured Bacteroidota bacterium | reverse complement strand
CAAATAAAAAATACAATGAAAGTAAGAGCAGCAATAAAAAAACGCAGCGCAGATTGTAAAATCGTCCGCAGAAAAGGTGTTTTATTTATCATCAACAAAAAGAATCCTCGTTTTAAACAACGTCAGGGCTAAACAAACAGAAACACAAATTTTTTAAATCAATTCATTAATAAATGGCTCGTATATCAGGTATTGACTTACCAAAAAACAAAAGAGGAGAAATCGGATTAACCTATATATATGGTATCGGTAAATCAACCGCTCACGGAATACTCGAAAAAGCAGGTATTGATCAGAACAAAAAAGTGAAAGATTGGAATGACGATGAGCAAACAGCGATTCGTAATATTATCAATGCTGAATTTAAAGTGGAAGGTCAGTTGCGTTCTGAAGTTCAGATGAGTATCAAACGTCTTTTGGACATTGCCTGTTACCGTGGCCTTCGTCATAGAAAAGGATTGCCACTTCGTGGTCAACGTACAAGAACGAATTCCCGTACCCGTAAAGGAAAACGTAAGACAGTTGCTGGTAAGAAAAAAGCAGCTAAAAAATAATAATTAAAACACTGTAAATCAGTAGTTAACTAATAATTCTTAAAGCAAGAAATTAATAATAAAATGGCAAAAGGAAATAATCAGCCAAGCGCAAAAGCCGCCGCAAAAAAAAGAATCGTAAAAGTAGATACACATGGCGATGTTCATGTGAGTTCTACGTTCAATAATATCATCGTTGCTTATACCAACAAACAAGGTCAAGTGATATCTTGGAGCAGTGCTGGTAAAATGGGCTTCAGAGGAAGTAAGAAAAATACTCCGTATGCTGCTCAATTAGCGTCTCAAGATGCTGGGAAAGTAGCCTTTGATGCAGGTATGAAAAAAGCCGACATCTTCGTAAAAGGCCCAGGTGCCGGACGCGAAAGTGCTATTCGTGCTGTGTCAGGATCTGGCATCGAAGTAACTTCCATATTTGATTGTACACCATTGCCTCATAATGGTTGCCGTCCTCCAAAGAAAAGAAGAGTTTAATTATCCTTAATTTATAACCCCCGGTTAAAATCTAAATTCGGATTTTATATGAGTTTAGCCGGTTAACCAATTTAAAATCCAGTAAAAGCAATGGCTAGATACACAGGACCCAAAACAAAGATTTGCAGAATTTTCGGCGAACCTATCTTAGGAAACGGAAAATACTTAGGCAAAAACAGTAACCCTCCAGGTCAACATGGAGCAACACGTAAACGTAAGCAATTAGGCGAATACGCCCTTCAGTTGCGTGAAAAACAAAAAGCAAAATATACCTATGGTGTATTGGAGCGCCGATTCAGAAATACATTTGAAGAAGCAACCCGATTGAAAGGTGTAACAGGTGAAAACTTGATTCGTCTTCTCGAAGCAAGACTTGACAACACAGTTTACAGATTAGGGATTGCCGAATCTCGTCCAGCTGCCCGTCAGTTAGTTTCACACAAACACATCACAGTCAATGGTGAAGTATGTAACATTCCTTCAGCGAAATTAACACCTGGTGACGTCATCGGTTTAAGAGAAAAAAGTGCTGCAAACCTTGCATTGGCTTCACGACTACGTGGTAAAGATCCTAAAATTAACTGGTTAGAGTGGAACGAAAAAGAAATGAAAGGGACCTATATCTCTCATCCTGAGCGTGACAGTGTACCTGAAAATATTAAAGAGCAACTTATTGTAGAATTGTATTCTAAATAATCGTTTACTTTCTTTTTTATTCATTTCATCAATTAAAAAAAAACATTAATGGCAATATTAAATTTTCAAAAACCCGAGAAGATAGTTCTTCAAAAAGCAACAGAGTTTGAAGGTACCTTTGAATTTCGTCCTTTAGAACCTGGCTTTGGAGTTACCATCGGTAACGCCCTTCGACGTGTCCTTCTTAGTTCATTGGAAGGATTTGCAATCAGCAGTATCCGTATTGAAGGTGTTGATCACGAATTCTCCACTGTTAAAGGTGTGACTGAAGACGTAACTGAAATCATCTTAAATCTGAAACAAGTACGTTTCAAAAAGAAAGTCGAGACTGAGCTTTCAAGTGAAAAAATTGAATTGAACATCAAAGGCAAGGATGTTGTGACAGCAGGCATGTTAGGTGAAGTTACCAATAACTTTGAAGTCATGAATCCTGAATTGGTAATCTGCAATATGAATACCAGCACCAACCTTAAAATTGAATTGAATATCATTAAAGGACGTGGATATGTTCCTGCTGATGAGATTAAATCAAGAGAATTACCTATCGGATGGATTGCGACGGATAGTATCTTCACACCAATTAAGAATGTGAAGTATGCAATTGAAAATACCCGCGTTGAACAACGTACAGATTTCGAGAAATTGATTTTAGACGTTAGCACAGACGGGACTATTCACCCTGAAGATGCAGTTAAACAAGCATCACGTATCCTTATTCAACATTTGATGTTGATTACCGATGAAAATATCACATTCGATACAGGTGTATCTGAAAAACACGATATCGTTGATGAGCAAACTCTTAAATTACGTCAGATTCTGAAAACTCCGTTGGAAGATTTAGATTTATCTGTACGTGCCTTCAACTGCTTGAAAGCTGCGAAAATTAACAGCTTGAGCGAATTGGTTCAGTACGAACAAGACGAATTGATGAAATTCAGAAACTTTGGTCAGAAATCACTTTCTGAAATCGAGCAAGTTTTGATCGACCGAGGATTAGGATTTGGAATGGACTTATCAAAAATTAACTTAGACGACCTTTAATTAAGGGTTATCAATAAAAAAACAGTATCATGAGACACGGTGTTAAAAATAACCACTTAGGTCGTAAGACCCCTCACAGAAAAGCATTATTGCGCAACCTAGCTTGCCAGCTTATACAACATAAACGTATCGTTACTACCTTGGCTAAAGCGAAAGCATTACGTGTTTTTGTTGAACCTATCTTGACGAAATCGAAAACAGATGATACACATCAACGTCGTGTTGTATTCAGTTATTTGCAAGATAAAGAAGCCATTAAAGAATTATTTGGAACAGTTAGCATGAAAATTGCTGATCGCCCAGGTGGTTATTGCAGAATTATCAAATTAGAGCGTCGTTTAGGTGATGCTGCTGATATGGCAATGATTGAATTGGTTGATTTCAATGATATCTACAATGTGAAAGATGTTGTAGGTGAAGATAAGAAAAAGACTCGTCGTAGTCGCGCTAAGAAACCAGCAGCAACAACACCAGTCGCTAAAGTTGAAGAAGCAGTTGTTGCAGAAGCACCAGTTGTAGGAGCAGAAGCACCAGTTGTAGAAGCAGAAGCACCAGTTGTAGAAGTTGAAACTCCTGTTGTTGCAGAAACACCAGTTGCAGAAACAGAAGCACCTGTCGTTGAAGAAGCAGTTGCAGAAGCGCCAGCTGCAGAAGAAGCATCAAACGATGCACCTGCTGCTACAGAAGGTAGTGACGAAGATGCCGCTCCTTTAGTATAAAATCAAACATTAACATAGTAAAAAGCCGTGCGTATTGCACGGTTTTTTTGTTGGTATCTGTTTTTACCGAAGTGACAGACTAAAACTTCGTACCTCGATTTGTGCTCACCTTATTTTTACACTCGGTGTGTACTCCCGAATTTACGTGATAACATCAGTCTGCCTTCTGTTTCTCATTAGAATTAAGTTAAGTGCATCTTCTGCATCCATGTTGCAGTACTTCGTATTTTGATAGTGTGAAGAGGCATTGTCGTTGGATAAAGTATAAAGGTCAATTGTCCTTACTCTATCCTTTATTACCTACTCACCTTTCTTTCCTAACTCTATCACTTCTAGATTTTTTAATCTGTCATGATCAATTGTAAATCGAATAAGAGTACTTATTTTATGCCATCCATGTTTGCCGCAAGCACCTGGGTTTATATGAATAAGATTTAGTGTAGCATCAGGAATTACTTTAAGAATATGCGAATGACCGCATATAAAGAGGTGGGGTTGGTGCTCAATGATTCGTGGTTTCGACACTGCATTATAGGATGGGGGATAACCGCCAATATGCGTTATGTAAACTGATACATCTTCGATTTTGAAGTGTAGATGTTCTTTGTAACGAATTCTCAAATCGGCACCATCGATATTACCCCAAACAGCCCGCAGTGGTTTGAATTTTTCTAAGGCATCAGATACTTCTACAGTGCCGATATCACCAGCATGCCAAATTTCATCGACATCGTTGAAATGTTCAAAGACTTGCGGCGGAAGGTAGCCATGTGTGTCGGAAAGTAAACCGATTTTAGTCACGATTGCAAGATTTATTTTTACATTGAATACTATTAAACAGCAAAGTAAGATTGCGAAAAGACAGCGTAAACATACATTTTTGCCGTTTGGTTTTTACTATTACTCCGCGACGACTAAGTGATAATTCTTTTTGCCTTTCTGAATTAGTATATATTTCCCATTCAATAAATCAGTAGGTGTTATCGTATATTCTAGATTATCAATTTTCGCTTTATTGATACTGACACCGCCACTGCTAACCATTTTCTTGGCTTCATTTTTTGAAGGAAAGATACCGGTTTCGCTAAGTAATTGGATGATGTTCACGCCCTCGTTCAAGGCAAGCATAGAAGTCGTAAACGACGGTACGCCATCCATGATATCAAGTAATTGTGCTTCATCAAGCGATAATAACGCATCAGCGGTTGTATCACTAAATAATATTTGTGAGGCCTTCACTGCAAATTCATAATCATGTTGAGAGTGCACCATCACAGTGACTTCTTGTGATAAACGCTTTTGTAATAGTCTGAGATGTGGCGCCTGTTGATGTTCTGCAATTAATGCATCAATTTCTGTTGCAGGAACAAAGGTGAATACCTTGATATAATTTTCAGCATCTGTATCACTGACATTAAGCCAAAATTGATAGAAACGATATGGGGATGTTTTATTTTTGTCGAGCCACACATTCCCTGACTCTGTTTTGCCAAATTTACCACCATCGGCTTTTTTCAATAAGGGCGCAGTAAAGGCAAAGGCTTCGCCGCCTGATTTTTTTCGAATGAGTTCAGTGCCTGTTACGATATTGCCCCATTGGTCGGATCCACCCATTTGAAGTTTCACCCCAAGATGCTGATGCATATGAAAGAAATCATAGCCTTGCACCAATTGATAACTAAACTCCGTAAACGACATGCCGGTCTCAAGGCGTTTTTGAACTGAATCTTTGCTCAGCATATAATTCACCGTGATATGCTTACCTACATCACGTATGAAATCAAGAAAGGTGAAATCTTTAAACCAGTCGTAATTATTTACAAGGATAGCGCCATTTTTTTCTCCCGAATCAAAGTGTAGAAATTTACCAAGCTGTTTTTTAATCCCTTGCACATTAAAATCGATTTGCTCGGCTGACAACATATTTCGTTCTTCGGATTTGCCCGATGGGTCGCCTACCATACCTGTGGCGCCGCCAACTAAGGCTATTGGTTTGTGGCCAGCTTTTTGCAAATGCATAAGCAGCATAATCGGTACAAGACTACCTATATGTAACGAATCGGATGTAGGATCAAAACCCACATATCCTGTGGTCATTTCTTTTTCAAGTTGTTCGGATGTGCCAGGGATGATGTCCTGCACTAAGCCTCGCCAAGTAAGTTCTTCAATGAAATTCATAAATGTGTAAAAAGATATAAGTTAAGCGTTCTGTATTTTAGAAGATTCGACGTTCTGTATGCACAGACTTTTAATCTGTGTATATAGAATTCGGATTTTATCTTCAAGTAATTCGCAAAGATGGTGTAAGTTTTTAGTTTTTATACGTGTTAATTCGTGTACGATAGTCTTGCTGGTTTATTAAATTTTTATTGGCCAACATCTATCGAATAACTTCTTCCTTGTCACTGAATATAGTTTGGCAAATAACAAATGTATAGCGTAAAACGTAGTATTTTTGTTAGATACATATACTAATTTAAAATAAGATACGTTCTAAGGGTGCAAATCTAAAAGAAAGCAATGGTAAAAAAATATTTTCTCCTAATTCTCATTGGTTGCAGTTTGACTACCATATACGCGCAGCAACGTAAATACGTGAATGATTACCTCAATTTAGGCGTTGGCGGTCGTGGTACTGGAATGTCAGGCGCTCAAATTGCTTCGGTCAATGATGTGACATCAGCTTTTTGGAATCCGGCGGGAATCAGTTATGTACCATCTGATTTGCAAGTAGGTCTTATGCATTCTGAATATTTTAGTGGCATTGCCAAGTATGATTATCTTGGTACAGCGTTTCCAATGAAAAATAATAAGGGTGTGATCGGAGTGTCTCTTATCCGCTATGCGATTGATGATATCCCGTATACACTTGATCTAATTCAACGTGATGGTACGGTTGATTATACCAAAATTAAAGCGATCTCTTCGCAAGATTATGCCGGCTTGATTTCATTCGCACAACCGTTGAAATTGAAACGTTTTGCAGGAAGGGATGATGCCGATATTCGAATCGGTGGTAATCTAAAAATTATACATCGTAGTATTGGTTCGATGGCAAATGCCTGGGGCGCAGGCCTTGATCTTGGGGCTCAAGCCAAGATAGGGCGTTGGAAATTAGGTGCTGTCATTAAAGATATCACCACTACGTATACGCTTTGGTCATTCAGTTTCACTGAAAAAGAAAAACAAGTCTTAACAGAGACGGGCAATGACATCGTATCAAAAAGCACTGAGATGGCCACACCTAGAATTATTTTAGGGGCTGGTCGCAATTTTCCATTGTCAAAAAAAATAAGTTTGCTAGCTGAACTGAATACTGATATTACAACAGATGGTAAACGTTATGGCAACCTTATCAATGTAAAACCTTTCAGTGTTGATCCTCGCATCGGCGCTGAGCTTTCATATAAGAAACTACTTTATTTGAGAGCAGGCTTGGGTAATTTTCAACGTGTATTGAATGATAATGACACAAGCAATACCAAGAAGACAACCTTGTTTCAACCGACCCTAGGTCTCGGTGTAAAAATCAAAAATTTTGCCATTGATTATTCCTTCTCGAGTCTGAATATTCAATCGAGTGCGTTGTATAGTCATTTTATTTCGTTGCGTATTGATATCAATAAAAAATCAAACACACTTGCAACAGACGACATATTCATTGATAATACATTCAGAAGCAAGGCTAAGAGTAAATCGTAAACAGTATGTGGAAACGGCTATTATGTTCATTACTTGTTCTATTTTATTTTGTTCATTCAATGAATGCCCAGACCTATGGGAATGAATGGATCAATTACAGTCAGACCTATTATAAGTTTGGTGTATTCAGAGATGATATCTATCGTATTTCAATTTCTCAATTGACATCCTTAGGATTACCAACGTCAGTTAATGGCGCCAATCTTCAGTTATTTCGAGATGGTGCGGAGGTGGCTATGTATGTCAGCAATAACGGCTTGCTGAGCGGAACGGATTATGTGGAGTTTTATGGTGAGAAGGCGAATGGTGTTGTTGATCTCCCTTTATTTAAAAATGCAAGTGCGCAATTAAATCCAGCGCAGAATCTGTTGTCTGATACCGCATATTATTTTTTAACCTTTAATGCATCAACCAATAATAAACGGTTTGTTGAGCGAATAAATAATCTGAACTCGCCGCCTGCCAAGGAGAATTATTTTTGGGACAAGACCAGGGTAAATTACCGATCAGGTTTTGTATCCGGCACATCGTATTATTTCCCTTCGACTGATGTCATTTATTTATGTTCATCACAATATGAAGATGGCGAAGGTTTTTTTAAATACCCACTCAGCACTTCGAACGATTCTGTTACGTATACCTGTCTATTTCCGTATAAGGTAGCAGGCGCTCCTGATGCTTCGTTCAAGACGGCAGTTGTGGGGAACAGCTATATTCCATCGCATCGAATGAAGTTGTTTGCCAATACAATATTGGTCGGAGATTCAACGTACAGTCAATTTGGTTTCAAACGCTTCAATGTTAATTTACCAATGTCGTATTTGACAACGGCCAATAAGTTGGTGATGAAATATACTCCGATGAATACGAATGTTGCCAATAACGAGTATGATCGATATGGAATTGCGTATACAGAATTGAGGTATCCAAGGCAATTCAATTTTAATAATGTTGATTCATATTACGTTGAACTTGATCCGAAAGCTTCGGACTATTATCTCGAATTTTCCAATTTTAAGAATAATGGTGTCGCACCAAAATTGTATGATATCACATCCAATGAATACATTATCGGTGATATTTCAGTGGCTGGTTTGATACGGTTTTTGATTCCTGCATCTTTACAAGCAAAACGTTTTTTTATTCAAAGTCAGGCCGCAACTTCATCTGTTGGTTCTGTCAGTAATTTGAAATTGATTCAGTTCAAGAATTATACGCAAAGCAGCAATCAAGGAAATTATATCATCCTATCGCATGCTCGTTTATTTAATGATGGGAATGGCACAAATTATGTGAATGAATATAAGAATTATCGCGCATCAATCGCAGGCGGAGCATATGATCCTATCGTAGTTGATGTGAATGATCTCTATAATGAATTTGGTTATGGTTATACGTATCATTCGCAGGCGGTGAAGAATTTTTTGTATTTGGCTTATTCAAATCCCGTATGGATTACCAAACCGAAATTTGTCTTCATTATTGGAAAAGGCATCGATTATAAAGATTATCTGACCTACACATCAGGAGCCGCATCAAGCTACCCATTTCCTATCGTTCCTTCATATGGCGATCCTTGTTCTGATAATTTATTAACCGCATTTACCTTTGATAGTAAACCTCAAATTCCAATAGGTCGATTGCCGGTTTGGAATGGCACTGATATTAAAATTTATCTTGATAAAATTAAAGATCATGAACTTTTATTGATCGATTTTAGTAATCAGACTAGTGATGCTGTTTTATGGAAGAAAAATGTATTGCATATCGCTGGAGCAAATGAATCAAATGGACAAGGTGCTATTCTTGCTGGGCTTGCTCCTCAGAAACAACGTATCGAAGACACCTTGTATGGAGGCAAAGTCACAACTATTAAGAAGTCGACAACATCGGCTGTAGAAACCGCCAATAGTGGGTTGATTGATAGTCTCTTTAAGGGAGGATTGAATTTGGTTCAGTTTTTTGGACATGGTTCTGCCTCAACGTTGGATTACAATTTGGATAATCCTGAATTGATGACCAACTATAAAAAATATCCAGTGTTTCTGGCGAATGGTTGCGGCGTTGGTAATGTGTTTATTTTGTCAGTAGGACAGCGCTCGCTAGGTGAAAAATTTGTGTTATCGCCTCAGGGCGGAAGTATTGCGTTTATCGCGAGTAACAATACCGGGATTTCTGATCGACTATCAACTTACACCGATTCACTTTACAAACAGGTTAGCGTTACGTCGTATGGCAAAACAATCGGAGAGCAGTTGGTAGCTAACATTTCCTCACTTAATCTTGCGGCTGATGGTATGTTGCGTCAGCACGCCGAACAAATCATTCTTGACGGCGACCCGGCAACAAAATTATATTCTTTTCCCAAACCTGATTATGCCGTAGAAGAAAAAGGGTTGACGTTCAAGCAGCTGAATCTGACAACGAATCTTGATTCATTTGATGTACAAGTTGTCATTTTTAATTTAGGAAAATATACCAAAGATTCATTGAGTGTCTATATCAAACGCACATTGCCAAATGGAACTGACTATGTATTACTCAATAAGAAATATCCCGGACTTGCTTTTTCTGATACAATACGTTTGCGAGTGCCGATCTTGGGTACTGTATCGATAGGTGATAATGCAATTGATATACAATTAGATCAAGAAGGATTTATTGACGAAATTTCAGAGAATAATAATTCGATTAGACATGTCTTTACTATTTATAATGATGATTTGGTGCCTGTCTATCCGCATGAGTTTGGCATTGTGAGTCAGCAAAACGTAGTATTGAAAGGTTCTACATTGAATCCATTTGCGCCGTTGCACACTTATCTGATTCAGATTGATACGACAGAAAAATTTAATAGTCCATTATTGACTTCGACTTCCATTACCGAAAAAGGCGGTGTGATCAAATGGCAACCACCGATTACACTTCGCGATAGCACAGTTTATTATTGGCGCACAGCCATGGATACATCAGCTGCAAATCCGAAATATAAATGGTCGTATAGTTCATTTATTTATATCAATGGAAGTTCTCCTGGGTGGAATCAAAGTCATTATTATCAATATCAGAAGAATGCCTACACGAATATGTATTTAGATTCGGCTAATCGTAAATTTGTGTTTGTCGGAACAAATAAAAAACTGCAGGTGCAGAATGTGTGTTTGTATTCGCCGGCACCGTATTATTATCAATGGCCCGATTATAGGGTCAAGATGAATGGTGCGGAGTTGTATTCTGATGGATGCGATCCCTATCCGGGTTATTCCAGTCTGCAGTTTGTCGTTATTGATACTTTAAATGGGGCTTTATGGAAGAACGATGTCGTTGGATCATCGGGGCGTTTTGGTAGTTATATGCCCTGTCGAACAGATAGTTTGGATGATCCTTTTTTCGAATTTAGTTTTCTAAATGCAGCATCCAGAAAGCGTATCATGGATTTTATTGATTCAATACCTGATGGCTTTTATATGATGGTGCAGCCAAGGCTTTGCACAGGTTCAAATTGCGGCAGCATAAACAAAACATTTATTAAGCAGTGGAAAGCGGATACGACAATGTACGGATCCAATAATTCATTATATCATAAGCTGTATAATCTTGGGTTTACCATGATTGATTCGTTTTACAAGAACAGGCCTATGATATTTTTTGCCAAGAAAAATGTAGTAAGTTCTGTTAGTCAGGCTGTCGAAGCGGATAGTACAAAAGTATTGACTAGAGAATTTAATTTTGTCACCTATTTATATGAAGGTGACATGCTTGGCACTAAAATCGGACCAGCAAAGAAATGGAATTCATTTTTACGACAAGGCTTCTCAACTGATCCTGGTATTGGCGATTCTGTGCTCGTTGATATCTATGGCGTCGATTTGAATAATACTGAAACGTTGCTTGCGAGTGTTCGTGGTGATACATCCTTATCCTTCATCGATGAAACGATGTATCCATTTTTAAAACTTAAGATGGTGAACCGTGATAATAATTTTACCACACCTCAGCAGGTAGCTTATTGGAGGGTTTTATATCAATTAGCACCTGAAGCAGCGTTGAATCCTAATAGGTATTTAGTGTATACAGATTCGGTCACGCAAGGACAAAAAACAAGGATAGAGGTTGCTGTTGAAAACTTAACTGAGATTCCAATGGACAGCATGCTTATAAAATATGATGTCATTGACAGAAATAAGATTCGAAAAACTGTTGGTACCAAACGTTATTCCCCAATCGCAGCGCTTGATACCATTCATGCAGTAATGGATATAAGCTCGGCAGATATTCCTGGGAGTAATCTTCTAGTGGTCGAAGCAAACCCCAATAACGATCAGATCGAACAATATCATCCGAATAATATTGGCTTTCTGAATAATTATGTAGTACCTGATAAACAGAATCCATTGATTGATGTCACATTTGATGGCGTGCATATTATGGAAAAAGATATTGTCTCAGCGAAACCATTTATTACTATCACGCTGAGGGATGAGAATAAGTTTTTAGCGATTGATGATACCTCGCTGGCTGAAGTTTATTTGCGATACCCAGGCGATAATTCTACTGCTGAACATTATATCCCTTTTGATGGGACAGTCTTGAAATTTATTCCTGCTAATTTATCAGATGGAAAAGCTAAAAATTTGGCTAGGTTAGAATTCAGACCAAGCTTTACCATCGATGGAAATGATTATCTATTAATTGTAAAAGCCAAAGATAAGGCTGGTAATATTTCGGGTAACTATGCCTATAAAGTAGGTTTCGAAGTGGTCAACAAGCCTGCGATTTCATCGGTTGTGAATTATCCAAATCCATTCACAACGTCAACACAATTTGTATTTACGATCACCGGCTCAGAATTGCCGAGTAATTTAAAAATACAGATACTTTCTCCGAGTGGTAAGATTGTAAAAGAAATATTGAAATCTGATTTGGGACCTTTACATATCGGAACAAATATTACTGAATACAAATGGAAGGGCGATGATCAGTTTGGACAGCCTCTAGGGAACGGTGTGTACCTGTATAGAGTGGTGTCAAATTTACACGGTGAGCAACTAGAGCATTATAAGCGAAGCAATTCTCAGAATGCCGACAAATGGATCGAAAAGGGATTTGGTAAGTTGTATATCATGCGCTAGTCAGCCTTGTTACCTTTTAGTATTTTATACAAGATTGAATGGACCTTTTTCAATTGTAAATAGGACGTTTCAATAGGACTGAATGTGCTGAAAAATGCATTGACATTTGGAAGCATACTTCCCTCAAAGTCGAATGTTTTCTTTCCCAAGTCTTTACTTCGTTGAATCGCATGCCACATCAATAAACTCATAGCGCCGCTTCCATAAAAGCTTGCATCTGTGCCGCCTGCGAGGTAATACGAAATAGAATTATCATACACAAGAAACAAGGTTGCATGAATGCGATCATCGCTATCCTTTATAAAGAGCAAGTTGCCGCAGTTGTGTTTTTTACAGCATTCCCAATATCGTTGATATACGCTTAACGGAATCTGAACCTGTTTGTGTTGCTTTACGAATGTTTTCTGATGGAGGGCATAAAATAAGTTGATATCATCCGCTTCGAATATTGTTAACGCACGTTCAGCTTTTTTTATTTGCCGCTTTAATGATGGTTTAAATTGTTGATAGATGGCAAGAGGATCTTGGAGCGGAAGTAGGTTAGTGCGTCGTACAAACACATCGACGTTCGTTACTGTGCTTGGTAGATGCAGTTGCCAAAATAGATCAATAGCACATACGTCAAAGGACGGTAATTGAGCAACGAGTGATTCTATTAGAACTTTCTTTATCGCTTCGGGAATATTGTCTTCACAGCATAATAGACCTGAATAAGGCGTTAGGTGTGGGTTTCGGATAAATGTGTGAAACCATTTTTTTTCAATAAAATAGACAAAATAAGCATGATATGAATCGGTCTCGGAAAAACATACATCCCACGAATAGTCTGCATTGTCCAACCAATAGGGTTGAAAAAACAACGGCACCTCGTTGAATTGGCAGTATTGGATATATGATTCTTTGAAACTCAATTAAATTTCAGTGCGTTAGTTGGTGAAATGGTTTTAACAATCATTGAAGGGATGATCAATAAGATCGAGCAAATGAAAAAAGCAATGCAATTTATCGTAAGGATATTCATGGCATCCAATAAAACCGGGACTGTTTTTACATAATAGATTTGCTCATCAAGATGAAGGAATCCAAATTTTTGTTGAAGCAGACAAAGTCCTGTTCCTAACAGAGTGCCGGCCATCATACCCATGCAAAGGATATACATACTTGAATAAATAAATACTTTTTGAATGTTGAAATTTGGCATACCCAACGATTTTAAAATCCCTACCATCTGAGTTCGCTCCAATACTAAAATCAGTAAGGCGGTCACCATATTGATAATGGCAATAATCAACATAATGAATAGAATAATGCGCTCATTCATTTTCATCATATTCAACCATGAAAATATATTTTCAAATCGTTTGTCGATCAGGTATGTTTGAAGCGGTGGTTTTACATAGGTATCAAAAAGTGTTTTCTCGATGAGGCTTCGGTCATTTTTATCCGTCACATAAATTTCATATCCGTGGATGCTGCCTGCACTTTTCTGATTGATATGATTGATCAGTGACGCGTCGCAAATTGCAATGTTATTATCATATTCTTCTAGGCCTGTTTGGTAAATGCCAGCTATTCTAATTTTCCGTGCCTTTGGTTGATTGGCTGAATTACTCATGAAATAAAGAATGGCATTGCTGCCTGTCTTTAACTTAAGTTTCGTGGCTGTGTTTTTGGAAATCAGCAAATCACTTGAATAGTTACTATCATTATACACGATTGAAGAACCTTCTAACAGATATTTTTTATCCGTGTTTTCTCCATTGTTTTTAGATACGCCTTTCAATAGCACGCCTTCTATTTCTGTTGACGTTTTAATAATCGCAGATTGCATGGTGTAAGCGCTTACCGACTTAACGCCCGAAACATGTTGCATATTGCGCACAAGTGAGGAATCATACTCGAAGGTTTCGCCATTATTTATATTTGATGGATCGGCGAGAAAATTGGTGACATGAATATGGCCCCAACAGTCGTAAAATTTATGTTGAATCACTTCCTGATAGCCTCTTGTAATCGAACTTCCAATAATCATTATTGCAATGCTCAAAGTCACTGCCATGATAGCAATACGGATAATAAATCCTGAGAATGTTTTTTTTTCATTCAGTGCTAGTCTGCGTGAGATGTAAAGGGAAGTATTCATGCCTTGAGGTTGCTAAGATAGGTAAAAAAAAGACTACGATTTCTCGTAGTCTTTACTATCATAACAATGAAAATTCTAATGTTTTGGTTCTGGAGATTTAGAAGGCGTTTCTTTTTCGCCAGAAGCTATGACATTTCCTGTGATTATTATTTCATATCTCTTCTCTTTACTCTTCGCATTGGAAGCAATATAGATTGATTTATTAAATGAACCTGGACGTCCCTTTGTATCGTATTTGACATTGATTTTTCCTGATTGGCCAGGTAATATAGGCGCCTTTGTCCATTCAGGTGTTGTACATCCGCAGGAAGCCTTGCAATCTTGAATAATCAACGGTTCTTTCCCTGCATTTGTAAACATAAAGTCATACGAAGCTTCGGCACCTTCTTTCAACGTTCCGAAATTATGCGTTTCTTCAACAAATTTAAAAACAGGTGCAGTAGGGCGGTTGTTTTGAGAAAAACCACTGATTGACAAGGTCAATAAAACAATAAAAGAGAAGATGTTTTTCATTACGACGAGTTTTAATTTATTAGTGAGCTGGTTGCTTAGTATCTGTTGGTGTTGCAGCAGGATCAGCCTTGTCAACATTACCGCTGATTTTTAAAATTTTTGTTCCAATATTTGAAGTCACAGTCACAGTCTTATTGATTTGTCCTTGACGACCTTGAGTTGAATAAGTAACAGCAATCTTAGATGATTTACCAGGTAAGATTGGTTCTTTAGGCCATACAGGAACTGTGCAACCACATGAACCATGTACATCACTGAAAATAATTGGCACTTTGCCGATGTTCTTGAATTCAAAATCATAGCTTACTGATGGACCTTCAGGAACGTTACCGAAGTTATGATCTTCTTGATTAAACTTAATGCTTAAATCAGGATTTTGAGCGGGTGCTGCGGGTGCCGCAGGTGTGGCAACAACCTGAGCCTTGTCAGTAGGTTGTTTAACGTCTTTGTTTTGAGCAACGCTCGATAAGCTGATTAAAGCCAATGTGCTGAATAATACAATTGTTTTTTTCATTTTTTTAATTTTTTATGTAAGAGTTAATTAATAACAATGGTTGGATTAATGCTTCATGATGCTAGAATTGTTCGTTGGTACTGATGATTCAGGCGCCTTTTCAACAGTTCCTGAAATTTTCAATACCTTACTACCAACATTTGAAGTCACTGTAATTGTTTTTGTGAAAGGTCCAGGACGACCTTGTGTATTATATGTAGCTGTAATTTTTGAGGTCTTGCCGGGTGCAATTGGTTCTTTTGGCCAAGTTGGCGTTGTGCAACCACATGAAGCCTGTACATTGCTTAATACGATTGGCTCTTTACTAATATTGGTGAATTCAAAATCATAACTGACTGAAGGGCCTTCAGGCATATTACCAAACGAATGCTCTTCGTTTTTAAATTTCATACTAAGATCAGCGTTTTGCTGAGAGGAAGGCGACTGAACTGCTGCACCATTTTTGGCTGCTTGAGGATCAGCGTTGACAGCTGTTTTAGTAGCTCCTTGTTTATCTGATGGTTTTTGAGCAATCATTGTGCTACTCATCAAAGCAATTGCGCTAAACAGAATGAATGATTTTTTCATTTTCTAATCTTATTTTATGTAGAGCCAAAAGTAGCCAAAAAAATTATTGCACAAATTTTTCTCCGTTAAGTCATAGTTAACCGCAAGCCCGTTAACATTGTCTTTTAAAACATAAATATTTTGTGAATAGAAGCAATAGAATATTATTTTTGCACACTTTAACTCCACACAACAGCGAAGCATGATGAATACATTGACCAATAATATACAAACAGATAAAATTTCCTTCGAAGATTTCAAGCAGGATGTCATCAACGACTATTCAATTGCTGTTCAAAGCAGGGAGGCTAGTTTGTTAGGGAGGAAAGAAGTGTTGACTGGAAAAGCGAAATTCGGTATTTTTGGCGATGGAAAAGAACTCGCCCAAATAGCGATGGCCAAGGTGTTTCAGAAAGGTGATTTTCGCTCAGGTTATTATCGCGATCAGACCTTTATGTTCGCTAGTGGTATGACTACTATCGAATCTTTTTTCTCTCAGCTTTATGCCAACCCTGATGTTAATGCAGAGCCAAGCAGCGCTGGACGTCAAATGAACGGTCATTATGCAACACGATTTTTAGACGAGCAAGGACATTGGAAAAATCAAACTGAATCAAAAAATTGCAGCTCAGATATTTCCCCTACCGCCGGTCAAATGGTTCGTGGGTTGGGACTCGCCTTTGCCTCTAAATTATATCGATCACAAGATGTGCTTAAAAATGATTCAAACTTTTCGAAGAATGGGAATGAAGTTTGTTTTACAACCATCGGTGATGCTTCCACTAGCGAAGGCTTGTTTTGGGAAACGATTAACGCAGCAGGTGTGCTGCAAGTTCCTCTAGCGATTTTTATTTGGGATGATGGATATGGCATTTCGGTACCACGAAAATTTCAAACTAGTAAGAATTCGATCTCTGAAATACTCAAAGGTTT
>CAIRSV010000025.1 GCA_903881265.1 uncultured Bacteroidota bacterium | reverse complement strand
TTTACAAATAATGCAACTTTGTTTTATGACGAATTGCATCTCAACAAGGATGGTGCTGCTATCTTTTCAAAAAAAATCGCTGAGCATATTTCAATGTCACATGCACAAACTAACTAAACGCATGTTTGTAAAAGGTGCAATTGAATGTAAGTTAGGCAAGACATAGTATCTTTATCCGGTGAATACAAACAATAATTCGATGCGAATACTATCGATCGTTCCTTATAAGGTCTTTCCGGCTGTGATGGGCGGACAGAAAGGTATTGCCTTGTTTTATAAATACCTTTCACAGTTGGTATCGCTCAATTGTTTAACGGTTAAAGAAAATGATCCAACCGAAACGTATGTGATTTACACGCAGCTTTCAAATGCACAGACACGCTATATCAATCCCTTTCTTTTTTTCAAGATAAACAGGTTGGCAAATCAAACCAATCGAACACACATACTGTTTGAGCATCCGTATTATGCGTGGCTTATATTTTTATTCAGTTTGCTGACATCAAAAAAAATTATTGTGCACTCGCATAATATCGAAAGTGAGCGGTTTAAAAGTATCGGAAAATGGTGGTGGAAAATATTGTGGTATTATGAACGATGTGCGTATCGACAAGCCGATTGTGTATGGTTCAAAACCAATGAGGACAAGCAGTATGCGCAGCTTTATTTTCAGTTGAAGCCTGAACATTGTTTTACAATTCCATATGGTATCGAGGCAAATACCTTACCTGAAGAAAAAGAAATATTGGCTTGCCGCAATCAATTGCAAACGATGTATGGTATTGGGGATGAAGAAACAATTTTGCTGTTCAATGGCACATTGAGTTACAAACCAAATTTGGATGCCCTCAAATCAATTGTACAAGAGATCAATCCTTTGTTGTTGAACGAAACGCTTTCGTATAAAATACTGATTTGCGGAAAAGGCCTTCCACCAGAAATGAACGGACTGAAGGATTACCTAGATAAGAATATTATCTACGCTGGTTTTGTCGATGATATTGATTTGTATTTCAAAGGCTGCGATATTTTTATCAACCCATTGCAAGATGGAGGCGGTATTAAAACCAAGTTGGTTGAGGCTTTAGGCTTTGGAAAAAAATGTGTGTCTTCTAGCAATGGCGCTATCGGTGTTGATCCTGCTTGCACAGAAGGACGCTTGTTAGTCGTATCCGATAAGGATTGGCAAGCCTACAGTCGAGGTATTATGATGATGACAACAAGGGACATATTGAATAACAACAGCAGTTTTTACACTATGTATTCGTGGCAACAAATTGCCGATAAAGCAGTTCAATCCCTTTCCTAACACCGAATATCAACTGTTGTTTTTTGGATGTCTTATTTCTAGAATCAACCGGCGAATTTCTTATTTACTGCTTTGTGTGTGTTAACTTTGGCTTCTAAAATTTATAACATCATGTCATTTACATTACCCCCTTTACCATATGCTCATAACGCATTGGAGCCGCATATCGATCAGATGACCATGGAAATTCATCATGGCAAACATCATCAGGCGTATGTCGATAATTTAAACAAGGCATTAGCCGGTACCGATCACGAAAATAAGAGCATCGACGAATTGATGGCAACTATGTCAACATTGCCAATGGCTGTTCGCAACAATGGTGGCGGGCATTTTAATCATTCTCTTTTTTGGCAATTATTATCACCCAATGGTGGCGGTCAACCTACAGGAAAAATTGCAGACGCTATCGAAAAAGAATTAGGCGGTCTTGATAAATTCAAAGCTGATTTTGCGAATGCCGGTATGACCCGTTTCGGAAGCGGTTGGGCGTGGCTTTGTGTGAAAGCGGATCATTCTCTTTGTGTTTGCTCTTCTCCAAATCAAGACAATCCGACCATGGATCTTTCTGAATGCAAAGGCACTCCGATTCTTTGTGTGGATGTTTGGGAACATGCATATTATTTACATTACCAAAATCGCAGAGCCGATTATCTCGCAGCATTTTGGAATGTAGTCAACTGGGCTGAAGTTCTAAAGCGTTATGAAGACGCAATTGGAAAGTAGGCGTAAGTCATAAGGAATGCAGCTAGGATTTAAAAATAGATAGCGTATATCCTTTGGGCGGCACACACGCTTTTCACTTTCCCCGAATTCATCGGGGCTCCCACGCCAAAGCGCGTGGTCCGGGCTTTTCGTTGCCGCAATACACAACATTTTAGTTTACCTCAATAAGGCGTAAGACGTAATTCACTTTACTCTTACGCCTTTTTACTTATGCCTTACTACTTATCCCTTGCGCCTATAAATCAATAATCATATTGTCGTCTAACTGCATTCAATCGAAGACCAACCGATAGGATGGTGCTTTTGAATGTTGGATTCGATCGATGTGAAGCTAGCTCACTTCGATAACCTGCGCTGATATCAAAAAAGAAATTGTCTTTGATTTCATACGATGCATTGAGGTTGGTATAGATAACCTCGGATGAAAATCCATTGAACATTTGAATGCCGAATTCAGGATGAGGATTGTTGTACGAACTGAAAATATTTCCACCGAAGGTTACATTCGAAGCCGTATCACGACCTTGTTTATTATAAAATGAACATAAGGTGAGGCCTATTTTTTTACTGGCTTTATAATGAATATTCAAACTCAACTCCATCAAATTGGCGCCATAAGGATGACCCAATGATTGATTGTAATGCGAAAACTCAGCTACCGAATCTTTGTAGCTATAGGTAAACGGCCTGATGATATTCAATTCAGGTTGTATCAACAATTGCTTGATACCAAAGGGCTCGGCGATTTTCAAACCAAGTTGTAGTCCGTATTTATTTCCCCACCATCCGTTGTTGTCTTTAATCTTAGAAAAATTAAATTCATCTAATAATACTTGTCCGTATAGTACTGTTTTGAATTTGGTATTGATTTTGAAATTCATCCCCATCATAGAATTATCCGGACTGCCTTTCGTCTGTTCGACACTGCGATAGAAAATGATAGGATTCAAATATTGAAAATCAAAAAAATCGTTTCGACCATACACCACACTTTCATACAAGCCTACATTGAGCCATGGTTTGAGATTGATACTGAGATGATGGATGGCTGCATATTTTCGTGGCAAGAGTTTGTCAGCACCTCGTGTATATTGCGGTGTCAGCTCCATAAATAAATTCTGATAATTAAATTTGCCTAGACGCGTATTTAATCGAAGAAAAAGATAGTTACTTCCGAAATCACTCAGGAACAAACTACGATACCCATCGCCAATTTGAAAGCGACTACTACCGAAAGAAACATTCACTTTTTCTTTTAACAAACTTGCATTAAAATAACCGGCAGCATATAGATAGTCTTGCGCCATACCTGGTTTGTCGATCTTAAAATCTTTATAATACGTAGCGCCAGGTACAGCCTGATGTGAAGCCACATATTGCCTATGACTCTGAGGACCGCGTTCTTGATTGTCGGTGAAGGTCGAATAAAAACTAAGTCGTTTGCCTATAGTACCTCTGACTTCAATACCCTTTGAATTCAAGAAAACATTGGCACGCGAGATGTTATTACTTTCCATCGATTGTTGATAATAGATGATAGGATTGAAGACAATAGAATAATCATTTTTATACTGATGAAAGAAGTCGGATTGTTTGGCGTAAATCGTTTTTAGGACAGGTTGCTTTGAATCGATAGCGCCGTCACCATCGTTGGCCCATTCGCCATTTTTTGAAATGATATGCCGGATATCCCACGTATCGATAGTAGAAAGGTGCGACCCATTCTTGGTTTCATACTGTTCTAAAAAGCGAATCGCATCTTGTTGTGAAACTGGATGCATAGCCGTGTGCAAGGTGTCTGAATTTCGTCCTTGTAAGACATCATAATAGTCAAGTAGATAATAACTATCCGCACGTCGGTTCAAAAACGTTGATTGCGCAAAAGACGCACAGCTTGCACACGCGAGTAAAAAGACACATAGAATTCGTCGCATAAGAAATGATTAGCGATGCTAAAGTACTTCTTTTTGCTGATGCGATTGAGCAATTAGAAATCAGACTGTGTATAGCACTTACTTAATGGACGTAAAATGTTGGCCGTTGAAATAGATGATATCTTCATCATCATTCAGTCTTTTTTTGAATTGAAGTATATATCCGCCCCATTCATCTACATCACAACGATAGCGTTCATTTTCAACATCGCTTGCTCCCATATAATTATCCATTAGCCACGACCCATCGGCTTTGAGTTGAAAGGTCCAACAACTGTCATTGATTTTTTTCACCTTGAACGTATCCTTATCACTGATTGAATTATAAAAGAGCACCTGTTCCAATTGCTTTGAAACATCAAGATGTCGATAACACGAAAGCGCAATCGGCAAACGAGAACGATCCCAGAACATATACGATTCGTTGCAGAATGACGGGGTATTAAGCAGGAATATTGTAGTTGCAGATGTCGCAGGAAAGCTTTCAATAAAACGATGATACACGATACCGCTTTCTCGTTTGTCATGGACTGTCTGAATGGTAAAAAAGAGACAGAGACTCAAGTAAACAGTGAGGATGATGTAACGTATCAACCGATTGATTTGAAACAAGAAAAAAACAAATCCAGTAAATAAGAAGGCAGCCGCAAAATAGGTGTAACGTATGTTTTCGTATTTGAAAATATACACAAAATAGACGCGAGTAAAAGGCAGAACAAATATGAAACCAATGACGAAAAAAAAGAGAAACAACCGTGAAGCCTCGATGGATGTTTTTCTTGTCCAGTAATAAAAAAATGTGAGCATACAAACAATGATGATCGATACAATCATCCAATGTTCGCAGGCAGCATAGGCTCGTTCGCGCCATTGAATACTAGCATATTGCGAAAATGAAAAGAGCCTTGATAGATGTCTTCCGTATTGTGAAATAATCTCCTGCACAGGCGGCAATAGGGTAGCACCTTTTCCATTGTGCAACATAAGCGTTCCTTTATCGATGTATAACAACATCAGATAAATTAGAATAGCAAGGACAATAGGTACTACGATGCGTGAAACGAATGTATTGAAACGAATGTCGGTACACTTGTTGCTTGTGTAAAGTGCATACACCAACAGATAAATAAACGGCGAAAGGAAATTAAGTTCGAACGTGAACAACGCAAAGACATTCAGGAAAAGAAAAAGCAGATAGCCGTTGGATGAAGATTGCTTCAATAGAAATGAGTCAAGCCATTGCATCGAATAGAATAGGATGCTCAATCCTACCACATAATGCGTGGTTGCAGCCCACACAATAGTCTCGGCATTATACGGTGACAGCAAGAAGAACAGCGTAGCGAAGAGTGAAATTTCCAAACGATGAGCACTGAGTCGGTTTGTCGTTAGCAGCCGGTAGATTACCTTGTAAAGCAACGCGCAATTCAATGCATGCATCAGACTAAAAAAGAAAAACCAGCCGGTAGCATTCAACCCGAATAATGCGTACAAAACATTTAGTATAAGATAATAGCCATGATAGAAACTATCGAAATGATATGAATGCAATAAGCCTTTAAAACCTTGTTGCTGAATATCCTGAATCGCATTTACACCATCATCAATCAGCATTGCATTATGCGCCGGATAATATACTAACGCTGTAGTGAGCCAACAGGTAAAAAACACGAGCCAGACCAACTGCGGATGCGCCGTAATTTTTTTAAGAGAAATCATGTGGGGTAAAAATACAGTATTCCTTGTATGAAGCAAAAACGCAGGTAAAGCCTTTGCCTTACCTGCGTTTTGTTATGATGTGAAATGTGTATTCAAAATAGTCCGTACTCGTTAGCTCTGCATATAACTTTCTGTTGGTTCGCAAGTGCAGATCAGATGCCTGTCGCCAACTGTATTATTAACGCGGCTTACAGAAGGCCAGAACTTATTTGCTTTAACCCATTCAAGTGGGAAGGCGGCAGTTTGACGTGAGTAAGGGCGGTTCCATTCATCGGCTGTAATAACCCATTGCGTATGCGGTGCATGTTTCAATACATTATTTTTTGCATCAACCTGACCACTGATGACCTCTTCAATTTCTTTTCGTATCGCAAGTAAGGCATCACAAAAACGATCGAGTTCTCCTTTATTTTCACTTTCGGTAGGTTCTATCATTAAGGTGCCGGCCACAGGGAATGAAAGTGTCGGTGCGTGAAATCCAAAATCCATTAGTCGTTTAGCCACATCTTCAGCTTCGATACCAGCCGCTTTAAACGGACGAAGATCAACGATGAATTCATGCGCACAAGTACCATTTTTTCCTGTGTATAATATTTTATAATCGTTCTCTAATCGCGCCTTCATATAGTTGGCATTCAGGATAGCACACTCGGTTGATTTTTTCAAACCAATATGACCTAACATTTTGATATACGCGTATGAAATCAATAAGATGCTCGCGCTTCCGTAAGGTGCTGCACTTACAGCATAGATTGGTGTCTTGCCGCCGGTTGCATGCACGGTATGTGTCGGTAAGAAAGGAGCGAGTTGCGATTTTACACAAATTGGACCAACACCCGGTCCACCGCCTCCGTGAGGAATAGCAAATGTTTTATGAAGATTTAGATGACACACATCGGCGCCGATAGCACCCGGACTCGTCAAGCCAACTTGCGCATTCATATTGGCACCATCCATATAAACTTGTCCGCCGTTTTCATGAATCAAATCACAAATTTCCTTGATGCTTTCTTCAAACACACCATGGGTTGAAGGATAGGTAACCATCAATCCGGCTAAGGCTTCGTTGTGTTCGAGTACTTTAGCACGCATATCATTCATGTCAATATTTCCTTTGTCGTCACACGCTATGATAACAATCTTGAAACCACACATAGCCGCACTTGCTGGATTGGTTCCGTGCGCAGAAATCGGTATCAAAATGACATTACGATGATGGTCGCCGCGACTTTCGTGATAGGCTTTGATCACTAGCAAACCGGTGTATTCGCCTTGCGCGCCTGAGTTGGGTTGCAAACTACAGGCATCAAAACCTGTGACGGCGCAAAGATCTTTTTCTAATTCGGTAATCATTTCTTGGTAACCTTGCCATTGATGTGATGGCGCAAATGGATGTAACGAACCCCAATGCGGATTGCTTACTGGAATCATTTCAGAAGCAGCATTCAACTTCATCGTGCAGCTTCCAAGAGAAATCATCGAACGGTTGAGGGCAAGGTCTTTGTCTTCCAAACTTTTTATATAGCGCATCATCTGACTTTCGCTGTGATGTGAACTAAACACTGCATTCGTCAAGAACTCGGATGTTCGTGTTGCCCAATCAGGAATATTGTTCAGTAAATCGGCATACGAAATGTTGTTTCCGTTTAATGCTTTTGCAAGATGGATAATATCGTCAGGTACGAAGGTCTCATTGATTGAAATACCGATATGATTGTCGGCATATGCAAATACGTTATAACCGATTGCTTCAAGCGCTTTCACGGTGTCGGCTGTATTTGCAACCTTCACTTTCAGCGTGTCAAAATAGGTAGTGTGTACATTGTGATCAGTGAGCGCATTGGCTAATGCGTTTGTATATGTTGAAATACGTTTAGCAATATCACGCAGACCATCGGCACCATGATACACGGCATACATAGCAGCCATATTCGATAATAAGGCTTGCGCTGTGCAAATGTTGGATGTGGCTTTTTCACGACGGATATGTTGCTCGCGTGTTTGCAATGCCATACGTAGACAACGGTTTCCTTGCGCATCCACACTCACACCGATGATACGTCCTGGTATCACACGTTTAAATTCATCTTTCGTTGCAAAATATGCAGCATGAGGTCCGCCAAATCCCATCGGTACACCAAAACGTTGTGTGCATCCGATGGCGATATCAGCCCCTAATTCGCCCGGAGGAGTGAGTAAGGTTAAGGCTAAAATATCACAAGCCATTACCACGCCGCAATGAACAGCTTGTGCTTGTTGAATAAAATTTCTATAATCGTTGATGGCGCCTTCCGCATTCGGATATTGAATCAAGGCACCGAAGAAGGTTTCATCAAGGGTTGTTGTTTTATAATCACCAAATACTAATTCAACGCCAACAGGTAAGGCCCTTGTTTTTAATACATCAACTGTTTGTGCAAACGTATGTTGATCAACAAAGAAACGATGTTTTCCATCATTGCCTTTGGCTCCATTTAATAAGGTCATCGCTTCAGCCGCCGCAGTTGCTTCATCCAACAAGGAGGCATTGGCAATAGGTAATCCTGTAAGATCACTAACCATCGTCTGAAAATTCAATAAGCTTTCAAGACGGCCTTGTGCAATCTCAGCTTGATAGGGCGTATATTGGGTATACCATCCTGGGTTTTCAAATACATTTCGTAGTATCACACTTGGCGTGATAGTGCCATAATAACCTTGTCCGATGCAATCTTTTACCAACTTATTTTTATATCCCAATGCCGTGATTTTTTTCAGGTATTCAAATTCACTGATGGGTGCATCAACGGCGAGCTCGTGTTGTAATCGGATAGAGGCCGGCACTGTTTTTTCGATGAGTTCGCTTACTGAAGCAACACCAATCGTGGTAAGCATCTGAGAAATTTCGTGTTCGTTTGGCCCGATATGTCGCCCGAGGAACTCCTGTTGTTGTTTTTGATATAAATTCATGGAAAGGGTTTGAAGCGTGAAAAATTTGATGGCAAATTTATGCAAAATGTAAGTATAAATGAAGGACGCCTTCTTTATTGTTCTAATGAACTATAGACTTCAGCGTCATTGTGCGTTAATTCCTGACATCGACCTCTTTAGATGACACATCCACCGGAAATTGTCGGTGGATGTGGTTAAAATTATGGATAGATAAAGGGCTCGCGCTAGATTTTCCAACCGGGATATAATTGAAATGCCTGCATAAATTCATTAATTTCACCTTTCACGCGCAGCGTTGTTAGTTCATTCTCTGGATCTAGTAGGATCGTATCAATCCAATTGGCAATATGTTCCATATCACCTTCTTTCAGTCCACGTGTCGTAAGAGCAGGTACACCAAGGCGTATACCCGATGTGACGAAAGGCGATTTATCGTCAAATGGCACCATATTTTTATTAATTGTGATATCAGCTTTCACCAAGCAGTTCTCAGCTTTTTTACCCGAGATATTTTTATTGCGTAGGTCAATCAATATCAGATGATTGTCAGTCCCTCCAGAAACGATATCATAATCACGCTTCTTAAAAGCGGTTTCCAGCGATTTCGCATTGCGTAAGATTTGTTTTGCATAGACCTCAAATTCAGGCTGAAGAATTTCAAAGAAGGCCACGGCTTTGGCTGCAATCACGTGTTCTAGCGGGCCGCCTTGTGTACCCGGAAATACGGCCAAATTCAGTAAGTCGCTCATCATACGGGTTTCTCCTTTTGGCCCTTTGATACCCATGGTGTTTTCAACATCGGTCTTCATTAAAATGATACCGCCACGTGGCCCGCGTAAGGTTTTGTGTGTGGTGGATGTGACGAAGTGGCAATGTTCAAATGGTGAGTTAAGCAAGCCTTTGGCAATGAGCCCTGCAGGATGCGCCATATCACAAAGCACGAAGGCATTCACCTGATCTGCAATATGTCGGATTCGGGCGT
The DNA here is from genome assembly GCA_903881265.1 of uncultured Bacteroidota bacterium. Classification (GTDB taxonomy): domain Bacteria; phylum Bacteroidota; class Bacteroidia; order Chitinophagales; family Chitinophagaceae; genus OLB11. The sequence goes on along the minus strand of CAIRSV010000025.1, from coordinate 3,311 downwards.
AATCCCAATCACGGCTATAGGCTGATGCGCCACAAATAATCAGTGTAGGTTTTTCTTCCAATGCCACTTTTTCCATCATATCATAGTCGACAAGACCATCTTCTTTTTTTACACCATAGAAAAACGATTGATATAATTTACCAGAAAAGTTCACCGAAGAGCCATGTGTCAAATGCCCGCCCATACTAAGATCAAGGCCCAGAATTTTATCACCCGGTTTTAAAATCGCCAACATCAATGCGGCATTGGCTTGCGCACCTGAATGAGGCTGCACATTTGCATAGTCGACATTAAAAATCTGTTTTGCACGATCAATGGCTAGTTGTTCGCTTTTATCTACTACCTCACATCCGCCATAATAGCGTTTACCCGGATAACCTTCGGCATATTTATTCGTCATCACATTACCCATGGCACGCATCACTTGCTCGCTTGCAAAATTTTCAGAAGCAATCAGTTCTAATCCATGCTGTTGACGGGCAAATTCCTGTTCGATAAGACCGAATATTTCTTTGTCAAATTGCATATTTGTGTTCTAATTTTAGGGGCTAAAGATAATTGATATAAATTTGAAAATCCTGGAATTTGAAATTGCAGGAACGCGGCAAAGAGAATAATAACCCACGAACGCATTCAAACAAGAACAAAACAAGTAATATGAAAGTAATTATTCCGGTGGCGGGTGCAGGTGCAAAACTACGACCACATACCTATACACAACCTAAGCCCCTTATACCCTTGGCTGGCAAAACCATCCTGAGTTTCATCATCGATCAGTTTATTGAGTTAGGTCAACAAGATTTTATTTTCATCATCGGTTATTTAGGCGAGAAGATTAAAAATTATGTCGAAGAAAATTATCCGCAAATCAATTCAACCTTCATTGTACAAAATGAACGATCGGGCACAGGCCATGCTATTTATTTAGCCAAAGATTGTGTATTACCTGATGAAGAATTGTTGATTGTGTTCGGTGATACTATCTGCGATTATGATTTGGCAGAAGTTATTGCGTCGAAACATTCATTGGTAGGCGTCAAAAAAGTGGATGATCCGCGCGATTTTGGTGTGGCTGAAATTACACACGACGGCTTCATAAAAAATGCTGTCGAGAAACCTAAGATACCTAAGTCGAATCTTGCGTTGGTGGGGATTTACAAAATCATTGAAAGCAGGCAACTGTTTGATGTGATTGAACGCGATTTTATTAAAGACGATTCACAGGAAGAATATCACCTGACCAATGTGATCAATGAACTAGTACATAGCGGCATCAACATAGGTACGTTTCAGGTTAGCAATTGGTTTGATTGCGGAAAGAAAGAAACCCTGCTCGAAACCAATGCCATCTTGTTGAATAAAGTTGGTTATGCCTCGGAAGAGATTCCGTTTTTCGACAATACCATTATCATTCATCCGGTGAGTATTGCGATTGGTTGTGAAATTGAAAATTCAATTATCGGTCCGAATGTGACCATCGGCGAAAAAGCCATTTTGCGAAATTCGATCATCAAAGATTCAATTATCGGTTCCTATTCGGTTCTTGAAAAAGTAGTCCTTGAAAATTCGCTCATCGGTAGTGATGCCTTGATTTGCGGCGCAAGTCAAAGTTTGAATATCGGCGATAATACAGAAATAGATTTAAGTAAATAAGTATGCAGCAGTTTGGCAAAATCAGTACAGACAGACAGTCGTTTGAGAATAGAGTCACTTCCTTATTCGATATACAATACCCGATTATTCAAGCCGGCATGATATGGGCTTCAGGTTGGAAACTTGCATCGGCTGTAAGCAATGCTGGCGGTCTTGGTTTAATCGGCGCCGGCAGTATGTATCCAGACGTATTAGAACAGCATATCAAACAATGTAAACAAGCGACAGACAAACCTTTCGGTGTCAATCTGCCCTTGTTATATCCAGACATTCAACAACATATCGACCATATCATTACACTGCAAGTGCCTATCGTATTCACCTCTGCGGGGAATCCTAAAACATGGACCAAGACCTTGAAGGAGAATGGCATTAAGGTGGTTCATGTAGTGTCTTCGGCCAAATTTGCGCTTAAGAGCCAGGATGCAGGTGTGGATGCAGTGGTGGCAGAAGGCTTTGAAGCCGGTGGTCATAACGGCCGTGAAGAAACAACAACAATGTGCCTGATACCTTCTGTGCGCGAGGCGATTGATATTCCGTTAATAGCAGCCGGCGGTATTGCCACTGGGCGAAGTATGTTGGCAGCGATGATATTAGGCGCCGAAGCTGTGCAAATCGGAAGTCGATTTGTGTGCACACCTGAGGCATCAAGTCATATTCACTTCAAGAATAAAATCGTAGAAGCCGAAGAAGGACAGACTGAACTTGTGCTAAAAAAATTAACCCCGGTACGATTACTAAAAAATGAATTTTACAATCAAGTCAAAGACGCAGAGGGGCATTGTATGAGCGATGCAGCGTTGACTGAATTGCTTGGTCGTGGTCGTGCAAAAAAGGGTATGTTCGAAGGCGATCTCACAGAAGGTGAATTAGAAATTGGTCAGATCTCGTCCATCATACGCCAAATCATGCCGGCAGCGGATATTGTAAATGAAATATGGACCGAGTTCGATAGTGTATTAAAAACGATTTCTACCCTTACTTAATGATAATTTTATTACTTTTGAACAGCATATGAAGAAAACAATCCTTCTGTTATTTCTACTGACTCCATTTATTTTATTGGCGCAAATTGGTGTTGGAAATAATACCAATCCAGTCGTGAATCCGTATGGTACCAATCCGTATAATCCTACGCAGCAGAATAATCCTAATTTTTTTGATCAGGGAGATAAAAACAATCCGTCGGATAAACAGAATTCATCTCAAAAAGACAATCCACAGGGTACTTCATCTCAAGTAATGCACCGCCAATTTCAAGATTTGAACAGCAAGCGCAGTGAAGCTGATGAACAGAAGATGCAGGAAATGTATAAAAACGATCCTGATTATCTTGAATATCTGAATGCAACCCGTCAAGAACAGGAACAAAAAATTGATACCTTGAATACGTCAGATAGTTTGAGAAAATCTGTCTATGGCGCCAATTTTTTTTCGAATAATGTATTTGATCTTTCCGATAAAGCGCCTACAGCGCCGCCATTAGACTACCGACTAGGGCCAGGCGACGAAATCATTATATCACTTTGGGGCGGAGCCGAATTGCAACAGAATTATACTATCGCCAAGGATGGTTCTATTTTTCCTCGCTTGGTGGGTAAGATTTACTTACAAGGTCTCACCTTTGATGCGGCAAGTAGAGCCATAAAACAACAATT
>CAIRSV010000024.1 GCA_903881265.1 uncultured Bacteroidota bacterium | reverse complement strand
TGATTTGGGTTGTAAGGAAGGGAAATATCCAAGTGATTGCAGTATTGAGTCGGCCGATATTATGGCGCCTGTGCCACATCCTGCGAGCTGCCGTGACGGATATGCATTTCGTCAGCACGTAGCCGCAGCACGTCGAAACCGCAAGGTTGAAATGATTGCAGAATTTGATCAATATCCCATTTTCTATTTCACGAATCATCAGGCCATTCAAGGTCCTGGTGATATTATTTGTATGCCTGATCATTTTCAAAAACTTGATTTTGAATTGGAGGCCGCCATCGTAGTGTGTAAAAAAGGGCGAAATATAAAGGCGTCTGAAGCTGATGAATACATCGGCGGCTATATGATTATGAATGATATGAGTGCTCGTACACTTCAAATGGAAGAAATGTTACTTAATCTCGGACCTGCAAAAGGAAAAGATTTCAGCACTGTGATTGGACCTATGTTAGTGACACCCGATGAATTAGAGCCCTATAAAATTCAGTGCAAGCAACATCATACTGGAAATAGTTATAACCTAAAGATGAAGTGTTGGGTAAATGATGTTCAGGTGAGTGAAGGTTCGGTTGGTGATATGGACTGGACATTTGCTGAAATTCTTGAGCGTTGTGCCTATGGTGCAGATATTATGCCGGGTGATGTGATCGGAAGCGGCACGGTTGGAACAGGTTGCTTCTTGGAGCTGAACGGAACCGGATTGCTCAATGATCCAAACTATAGCGTACAATGGTTGCAAGAAGGTGATGTGGTTGTCATGGAAATCGAAGGACTTGGTAAACTTAAAAATACCATCAAGAAAGAAGCATCAGATTTTTCAATACTAGCCTTGAAGAAAAACTAAGGTTTTACAGAATTAGCTGAGGTAGACATTTCCTTGCGGCTTGATTTCTAGCGGAATGCGTGCATTAACATACTGATGTAAGCGCAATGTTATGACTTGTTTGGACGAGACAAAAATTCAAATTACATTTGTCGTCTTATGTCAGATGAGATACGCCACGAATGCGGCATTGCTTATTTACGGCTTCGTAAATCACTTTCTTTTTATCACCAAAAATATGGTACCGCTTTCTACGGCCTAAACAAGTTGTATCTGCTGATGGAAAAACAGCACAACAGAGGTCAAGATGGTGCAGGTATTGCAGCTGTGAAGTTGGATATTCAAAATGGTACGCCATTTATGAAACGGATCCGAAGTAACGTGGCGCAAAGTATCTCCGATATATTTAAACAAGTGCAAGCCGAAATTGAAGAGGTTGAGAAATTGCACCCCGATATTAGAAATTATCCTGAAACACTCAAAGGGTATTTGAGTTTTATGGGTGAGGTGATGATGGGACATCTGCGATATGGCACTCAAGGAAGAAATAATATCGAATACTGTCATCCGTTTATTAAGTCTGACATCAATCCTTCGCGAAATCTTTGCCTTGCAGGAAATTTTAATTTGATGAATACCAAAGAGCTATTTCACTTTATCCATAAAGATGAATTGGCTCAGATTCAGATGGACAGTGACCTTTCGGCCATGATAGAAACCATTCATTATTACCTTCGTGAAGAAGAAGCAAAGAGTCCGGAGAATATCAATTGGCAAGAAGTGTTAAGTAAGGCTACCAATCTCTTTGACGGAGGTTTTGTGGCAGAAGGTCTTTGCGGTAATGGCGATAGTTTTGTGATGCGCGATAAACATGGCATCCGTCCGGCGTATTATTATATCGATGACGAAGTAATCGCCGCAGCGTCTGAGCGCCCGGTATTGATGACAGCGTTTAAAACAACATCCGATCAGATTGTTGAATTACCGGCAGGACATGCACTTATTGTAAAAGCCAACGGAAATTATTCAATCGAAAAAATATTGCCTTCTGCCGAAAAAAAATCGTGCAGCTTCGAGCGTATTTATTTTTCACGAGGAAGCGATGAAGATATTTATAAGGAACGTAAACAACTTGGAAGGTTGCTTTCAGAGCGTGTACTTCAATCAATCAATTATGATTTGCGAAATACTATTTTTTCCTTCATTCCCAATACCGCTGAGACCGCCTTCTATGGTCTTATCAAAGGCGCTGAAGCGTATCTCAACGAAATTAAAGTAAAGCGTATCCAAAGTTGGGATAAAGAATTTGACGAAGAAAAACTTCGCGAAATGATTGAACGTCGAGTGAGAATAGAAAAGATTGCGATTAAGGATGTGAAGTTGCGCACCTTTATTACAGAAGACTCGGCACGAAATGAGATGGTACAGCACGTCTATGACATTACCTACGGAACAGTGAGAGCGGGCATCGATTCACTCGTCGTCATTGACGATTCAATTGTTCGTGGTACTACACTCAAAGAAAGTATCATACGGATGTTAGATCGTCTCGGTCCTAAGAAAATTACAATTGTGTCATCAGCACCGCAGATTCGTTACCCAGATTGTTATGGTATTGATATGAGTAAAATGGGCGAGTTTATTGCGTTTCAGGCTACGGTCGAATTATTGAAAGATAATCAACAACAACATGTATTGGCTGATGTTTATGCCGAATGTCTTCAGGCCGAAAAATCGAATAAACTTGCATCGCAGAATTTTGTGAAACGTGTGTACAAACAGTTTTCAATCGAACAAATCAATACCAAGATTGCCCAGATGCTCCGACCAGAAGATGTCAAAGCGGAAGTGGAAATTATCTACCAAACCATTGAAAATCTGCACGAGGCTTGTCCGCATCATCAAGGCGACTGGTATTTTACCGGTGATTATCCTACGCCGGGAGGGAATGCGGTTGTCAATAAAGCCTTCATGAATTATGTGGAAGGAAAAGGCGGCCGAGGCTATTAATGTCACTATCACCCTTGTGCGTTTAATGTAATCGGAATACAAC
>CAIRSV010000023.1 GCA_903881265.1 uncultured Bacteroidota bacterium | reverse complement strand
GTGGCCAACAAGCGTGTGGATGAAAATAAATTACTATCGACCTTGCTACTCTATACCTTGGTGTCCACTGTGTTTGTGATACTAGTGCTTCAGACGTTTTTTTATTTCAATATACAGTCGATGATTTTTGCAAAAGACAAGGAGACTATGGTTTGGAAGGCGATCTTCGTACTTCATTTTTTGTCGGTCACTTTTAATAATTTGTTGATTGCTTTTCTCAATGCCAAGCGCAAATTCATGCTATCATCCGCTATTGGCATTGTAAACGTTTTGATTCCTCTGCTCGGTTATCTCCTTATTTATTTTCATCTGCTGCCAATGCACTCAGAAGATAATTATTTGTATGCGGTTTTGTTTGTTGTGTCCTCTTTTGTCTTCACTACGGCGGTCCTATTTGTGTTTGTTGGTAGGTCGTATACTGGCATGTTCTCGTTACAGATATTAAGCAAAAGTGATATTTTTTTTGTACTTAAATTTTCAATGATTGCGTGGATGTGTAATTTTTTTACTTCGCTGACGTATCGCATGGATATTTGGTTCATCGATCATTACCATGGCAAAGCAGCTACTGGTATTTATTCGTTGGCAGTTAATTTGTCTCAATTTTTTTGGGTATTACCTAATGCAATTGGCAGTGTGTTATACAGTTATATCGCCAAAGATGGGCTTGAGAATAATTTGCAAAATATTCAACGACTGACGAAATACACGTTTTACTTTAATGTCGTTGCTGGGCTGATGTCGGTGTTGTTGTTGAACACGCTGATTCCTCTTTTTTATGGCGAAGCTTTTAGAGGAAGTTATGTTTTGTTGATGTTGTTGTTGCCTGGTGTTATCATTTTCAGTATGCCTATCATACTCGCTAGTCTGTTTGCAGGCACCGGTAACATCATGGTGAATTTGTATAACACCTTGTTTTCGTTTGCTATTTGTCTTGTCTTAGATAGTATCATGATCAGGCCTTGGTCTGCCGAAGGAGCGAGTATTGCATCGGTGATTACCTATGTGTTGAGTTCGGTCTTTTCGTTATATGTCGCCTCAAGATTGTTCAAGCTTAACATCGGTGATATTTTGGTCATTAAAAAAGAGGATTATCTATTTATTAAAAGTAAGTTTATCAAATGATACACGTAACAAAGTCTTATTTGCCCGACATCGATACATACATCGAGAAGATTAAATTGATTTGGGAGAATCATTGGTTGACAAATAACGGTCCCTTGTTGACACAACTGGAGGCGCAATTGAAACGTTATGTCGGCACAGAGCATATGTTATATACCAATAATGGAACCATCGTTTTGCAGATGGCTTTAAAGGCACTTGGTATTACGAAGGAAGTCATCACGACACCGTTTTCGTATGTAGCCACTACCAACTCTATCTTATGGGAAGGCTGCACACCTGTCTTTGCAGATATCAACGAGTATGATTTTAATATCGATGCCGATCTAATCGAGTCAAAAATTACCGACAATACACAAGCTATATTAGTTACCCACGTCTTTGGAAATCCTTGTGATGTAGAGAAGATTGAAGCCATTGCGAAGAAGCATTCGCTGAAAGTTATTTATGATGCGGCTCATGCGTTTGGTGTTGAATATAAAGGGAAAAGTCTGCTGACCTATGGTGATATGTCTACTTGCAGTTTCCATGCCACCAAAGTCTTTCATACGATAGAGGGTGGGTGTATCACGGCGAACGATAATGACCTCTTTAGAAAACTTTATTTATACCGTCAGTTCGGACATGAAGGAGATGATTATTACGATATAGGTATTAATGCTAAAGCTTCTGAATTTCATGCGGCTATGGGCATATGCGTGTTGGATGCGTTAAGCGATATCATCAGTCATCGGAAAAACGTTTCAATTGCTTACGATAGGCAATTAAATTTCAATAAAATAAGAAAGCCGATTTCGCC